>OMII01000131.1 GCA_900299055.1 Pseudomonadota bacterium
CTCCACAACCTCATCGGCGATGGCGGGTGCGACTCCCAGGACCAGATTATCACCCATGTACATTCAGAGTCTTAAGTAGTCGGAAGCAGTACTCAACTAAACAGAGGCTATAGGATCAGGTTCCTCTATCTTGTAGCGTCTCTCTTTAGCTTGTCTTTCGAAGAAATACGCAGAAAGGGCTTCTCATGTTAGCGTCTCCTGAACGCCAGACCCCTGTTTTGAGTGGAGCTATTGGGACCACCCCACCCACAACCGATCAAAGTCTGCTAGATACGACTCCGTCTACTTGGGACCTCGAAGCTCTTTTCACAAACGAGGCTCAGTGGAGGATTGATCTGGAAACTCTTAGAAAAGATGCCCAGCATCTTGGACACTATCAGCACTTAGACCTCTCCAACGCAGAGTCGCTCTATCACTGTCTTGAGACGTATCAGCGCCTTCATGAGCGTGTTGGCCGTCTTGAGACGTATGCCATGCTACGCGCAGCTGAGAACACACTCGATCAGCGAGCACAGATGATGCAAGACGAGAGCGCGACGCTTCGATCTGAAGTGGAGACTATTGCCTCATTTATCGGGCCAGCGATTATTGATCGTGGCTGGCCAGTACTTGCGGAGATGCTACGTGTATATCCACCGCTTCAGAGGTATCGATTTTATCTCGAAAATGTCGAGCGTGCGCGGCCCCACACTCTTTCCTCTGAGGTAGAGGCAGCACTCGCCGTGATGTCCCCCCAAACCAGCACTCCTTACGACGTCTACCGCGCGATTACAGAACGAGACCTTTATTTCCGTCCTTTTGAATCTGCAGGACAGGAATTAACGGTCCATCATGGAAATGCCGAGGCACATCTAGAATCAAGCGATCCTGCGGTGCGGCGGCTCGCCTACAATTCGTATACCGACGGATATTTAGCTGCTAAACACTCTCTCGCGGCAACTCTGATCGGGCAAATAAAAAGCTCTTTAGCAGAAGCTCGGGCGAGGAACTTCTCCTCTTCGTTCGAACGACTTCTCTTTGAGCAGCACATTTCCCAGCAGGTTTACGACTCCGCCGTTGGAACCTGCCTTACCCATCAGCACGTATTTCAGCGATATTTTGAATTGCGAGCTAAGTATTTTGGAGTAGCAAGCCTCGGGGAGCACGACATATTTGCGCCCTTCTCTCCGACTCGATCAGCGATTCCCTACCGTAAGGGAATAGAGCTTATCACATCATCTCTAGCTCCCCTCGGCTCTCGATACCAGGAGATACTTAAACGTGGATTGCTTCAAGATGGCTGGGCCGACGTAGAACCACGAGAGCACAAAGACAGTTCTCAGTTCTCGGCTGGGTCTTACGGAACCAAGCCCTACCTGATGATTTCGTACAACGGCAGCTTTATAGATGTCTCAACCCTTGCGCACGAGGCTGGTCACTCCGTGCATACCCAACTCACTAGCGAAAGCCAACCTAGCTGCTACTTTGATTATGTTATGATCGTGGGAGAGACGGCATCCAATCTCAATCAGGTCTTGCTTCGAGAACAGACATTCGATGATGCAGAGAGGGAGTCGTGCTTAACGGCTCTTGATGACGCATTCTGCTACATGCATCGATATCTCTTTCTTATGCCAATCTTGAGCTTTGTGGAGCGCAAAGCGCATGATGAATACGCTGCGGGGCGTAGCGTTTCGCTGGACAACTTTTGCGAATGGACTCGAGACGCTTTTGTTAGTGGGTATGGATCTGCCGTGACGTGTGATGAGGAGCGAGTCGGCATTAAATGGGCTCAGTTTAGCCACCTCTATGAGCCGGGCTATGCCTTTCAGTATATCGTTGGCATTAGCGCCGCTCTTGTGCTTGGAAAGAGACTCAGGGCGGGCGAACCTGGACTTCAAGAGCGCTATGAGGAATTTCTGCGGGCTGGGGCATCAATGCCTCCTGCGGACATTTTTAAGATTGTCGGGATCGATATCGAGTCTCCCGAGCTGTACCGCGCAGCCTTTGATGAAGTGGAGCAGTACAATCAAATCCTTGAAAAAATCACGCAGTCATTGTCGTCGTAGACCATCTCACAACTATGCGAGGCATTCCTGAGGGCTTCTTAGTATCTTACTCGCTAGCGACTCCATCATCGGACTGAGCGCTATAGGTCAGGCGACTCTAGGTATGAACTGGTGCTCTCCTCACCCTCAGCCCCCTCTTCTGCGACGGGATCATACGACCGCTCCTCTGGCTCCGTGCCTCGAACGAAGTACTCAAGAAACGCACCCGGCGCACCCTCAGAGCTTCTAGCTCCAGACTCCTTTGAGATCCAAAAGGGCTCAACGCCATCGGGCACAGGAAAATCAAGCTGCTCGACAACTGATGGCTTTACGTACGAAATACCCAGTTTATTGGCCTCATCACGAGCATTCTGCTCAAGTGCGTGTTCCTCGCGCTCGCGCTCGTAGGCCAGGAAATCTCGCATGAAATACAACCAGATTGGTGCCGAAACGACTCCTCCGGTCTCCTTTGGCCCAATCGGTTTCTTTTGGTCAAAACCAACCCAGACACCGCACACCCAGGACGGCGTATATCCGATGAACCACGCATCCATCTGGTCGTTTGAAGTGCCTGTTTTTCCAGCGACTGGCCTACCAAGTTCTTTCACTTTATAGCCAGTTCCGTTCTCAACAACACCTCGCATCATGTTTGCCATAACAAAAGCGCTATTTTCGTTAATTGCTTGTTTGGCGTGAAGCGGCTTCTCAGTTGCGTAATCAAAGACCACATTACCAAATCGATCCGTAATTTTTGTCACAAACACTGAGTCAAACATCAGTCCTCGCGAAGCAAAGACTCCATACGCGCGCGTCATCTCAAGAGGACTCACCTCGCCACTGCCTAGAGATAACGAAAGATTGCGTCCGAGCGGACTGGTTATTCCCATCAAGCGCGCATACTGAATCGGCGCGTCGATTCCAATCCGTGACACGATATCAGCCGAAACCAGATTTCGGGATTTCTCAAGGGCAGTTCGAAGCGTGATCGGACCTAAAAACTTTTCATCGAAGTTAGCGGGAGTCCAGAAAGTATCCCCCACTCGAAATGTTCGTGGCGCATCATGCAATATAGTGGAAGGAGTGTAGTGAAACTTATCTACTGCTGCCAGGTATACCACCGGTTTGAACGACGAGCCTGGCTGACGCAAGGACTGCGTTACTCTGTTGAATTGACTCTGCGTGTAATCATAGCCGCCTATCATAGATCGGACTTCACCCGATGCTGGATCGAGAAGAACTACCGCACCCTCGATTGACGGCGTCTGATCAAGTACAATTCGAGTCGCTGTTTTTGGAGAGTTCTGGCCTTGTGAAACAGTCACGGCTCGCTGCGAAACCTCGATGAGGTCGCCCGCCTGAAGAACATCCGCTGGACTACCAAACCTCGTCGTTTCATCCTTCATTAAGAGCTTTCTAGCCCATCCGGATTCCTGAACATCAACGTTATACTCTTGATTACCCGCCAAGACCCTTGCGACACCCTTTGACATCGACTTTACGAGTGCCGGATAGGGCTCGTTAGGAACAAGCGTTCCTGCGCCAAACTTAGCTCGATACTGCTGCTCCGACATCCGAGTCTCGGGCCCCCGCCACCCGCGACGCTTATCTACCTCGCGAAGTCCAGTTTGAAGCGCGCGCGAAGCAAGTTGGTCGGCTTTCACATCAACAGCTGTGACGATTTCTAATCCATCAGAGTCCAGATCTAGATTTTTCCAACGTTCCGCGAATGCTCGGCGAACTTCGCCCACATAATACGGAGAATGGAATATATTCTGTTCAGAAGCTGGGTAGACCTTTACATCTTCTTTCAGAGCCTGCTCGCGCTGTGCTGGCGTAATAAATCCAGCGTCAACCATACGCGACAAGACGTGCCGTTGACGCTGTTTGGAGAGCTCCGGATCTTTTAGCGGTGAATATTTACTAGGTGCCTTGGGTAGTCCAGCTAAGATTGCCGATTCGGCGAGAGTCACTTCGCTCAGCTCCTTATGGAAATAGAGCTTAGCCGCAGCTTTTATGCCGTAGGCTGTGTTACCGAAAAAGATTTGATTTAGGTAGATTTCGAATATTTCATCTTTTGAGAAGCGCCGCTCGAGGCGAAACGAGAGGATCGCTTCGCGGCCCTTTCGGTCCCAGGTTTTCTTTGATGTCAAAAGAAGGTTTTTAACCACCTGCTGGGTGATCGTCGATGCTCCCTGCTTTGCGTTGCCACTTTCAAGATTTTTATAAACCGCTCGCAGAATGCTCACGATATCGATTCCATGATGACTGTAAAACGAAGCGTCCTCCGCCGCGAGGAAAGCTTTACGTACTACATCGGGAACCTCTTTTAGCTTAACAGGGTAACGTCGCTCAGAATAAAATTCTGCAATTAAACTGCCATCTCGTGCGAGAACTCTTGTTACTGCCGGAGGCTTGTAGTCTTCAATGCGAGTCAACCGTGGGAGGTCTCGGATCAGATAGAAATATCCCCACGTTGCAAACAACCCTCCAACGAGCGCCACAGCCAGAGCACTTGTGAGGATGAAAAAAAAGACCTTACGAATCATCGCGATATTGTACTAATCACTACCATTAGGGGAAATTGAGAAAAGCCGGGTGATGCTGCTTCAGCGTCACCAATCGATACGCCTAACCATATGTTAGACCGAGCCTCTCGCCCAATTCTTCAGATACTTCCTTTGGTATCACTAGGAATGACTCAAGCCCCCAACACTGCCTTGAGACAATCGTAACTAACTGATATCACATAATCCACTTCACTTATACCCCCCTGTCAGTCCTGCCGAGCCCTTTACCGATGCGGCTTGCTGTAGAAAAAGCTGCTCCAACTGAAGCAGAACCAGACTGGGGATGGATATATGTTCGAGAGATAGGCGGACATAACGAGGAGTAATAGGTCCGTGTCATTCTTTCAGCGGCTTCGAGCCCCCACACAGCAGAAAAACTCTGAAAAAGAGGAAGCGACTTCTTCTACCATGTCTCGGCACGATTTTATCGTGGCCGCGACCGCAAGCCTCGGAGCTCTCGTAGTGAATGAAGCTTTTCGAAATCGAGCCGAGCTCCAGCGCGACATCGAGGGACAGCAACGACAAGCCCCTACCACAGGGAAGCATCCGAGCCACGGCAATCAACAGGATGATACGAGATCTCCCGCTCTACCAGCGGTCTCTCGTCCGACTGTACGTCCGACTATACCCAGTGACGCAGCAATATCTCTCATCAAATCCTTTGAAGACTATCGCTCGAAGGCATACATCTGCCCCGCCGGCCAACCTACGATTGGTTACGGACATACTAAGGGAGTTGAATTAGGAGACACTCTTCAAAGCGAGTCTGAAGCGTCAAGTATCCTTAAGCGAGATCTTCAGGGGCACACGAAGTGTGTGTTGCGAGTGTTTAGAGGAATTCCACTTACCCAGGCACAGCTTGACGCTCTGACGTCTGCGGACTTCAATGCGTCATGCCTCAAGAATGGCGCATCTGGATTCGCACAATATGCTCGCTCCATTTTACCAGAACTAAACACCACGCGAGATCCCAACCGGCGACTTGAATTACAAAAGAAGCTAGTTTCATATTTGTGTCGATATAATCGAGTAGATGGCGAGATCTTTGATGGCCTACTCCGTAGGCGCCTCTCTGAAGGCTTGCTACTGGCTGGCACAAAAGATCCGATTATTTCGACTGATGAGTACAAAACACTAAAAGACCAAGCTCACAAACGACTGCGAACAGACTCCCCGCCACCACAGCGATTTATCCGCGAGATGGTTTCCCGTTCATTCGCAAGTCGAGGGCTTTTACGGCGGTGAGGCCCTATTGAGGAGCTGGCGTGGGCCGTTCTATGAGGGCTTCCTCTCTCGGTACAACACGCTTCGCTTCGATATCACGCACAGCGTACACTGTATCTGAGCCGCTCGTTCTTACTAATCGCAGCTGCTCTTGACCCGCTCCCTTTATCTCTGCTCCTATAGTTACTTGCAGGCGCTGATTTCGCTCGATATCTTCAATAATATCCAAAACCAACATCGGCTTATCAAAAGCATCAGGCGGCACTGTTGTCGGAAACTCTGCCGCTGAAAACGCCGAAACATCTTTTAAGTACTGCTGCATGAACACAGGGTCGCTCTGTTTTCCGTTGATAGTCCATGAAACCCCCGAGACTGCTATCTCGACCTTCTTTCCATCTTCAAGAGTGGCCGAGACCCTCTTAATACGAGACTCATCGTATGCAACAATTTTTCGCTCACGAAGATCGTCAACTGATTTCACGAGCGCTGAAACTTCTTCCAGCTGTAGCTTGAATGCTGTATCTGTGCTCGAAGCGCTAGCGAATATTGCCGACTTTGCCCCCTGAGCTGTGCGCTCTCCAATCGTATACGTCACTTCTCGCGGCTCTATTCCCTCACGAAGCGACAAGCTTACTGTAACTTGGGGTCTGTCGAGACCAAGCTCTGTCTTGCGAGACTCTGCATGATCTACAAACTCAGTCATGCGAAGGCCCTTAATTGCCTTCAGAAACGCCTGAACAGAGTCTGTTGAAGCCGGCAAGCTGGTCGGCTCAGCAATTTTCCAGGCTCCAACAACCACCTGCTCTAACTTCACTCGTCCAGCCTTGCTCATAAGAACAACGGCACGGACATCATTTTCACTGAAGGAAAACGGTGTCTTTGATCGAACATCTGATGATGTTTTGTTAACCGCTGCGAACTGCGCTTCGTCGGCGAGAAATATTCCTTTCCTACCCGAAATCTTCACGTACCGCTTCGAGAGGTACTCATTTTTCTTGCCGAATGCTACTTCCGTCCTCGTACCGCCCCTTTCAGTCATTGTCACTGAAAGCGCTGGTTTATCAAGCCCGAACACTGAAACATCGTAACCGGTTTCGCGCTCATCTAGAGGCCCTTCGACTTCAAGCGTAGTAAGGGATGCGACAAGGCCAGCGACTTGCTCCTTATCAAGAACCGCGCCAGAGACGCCACGAAGGGACCATGTCTCTTTGTTCGCACCTGATGTCCTCTCTGGATTTACGATTTGCTCTAGTGCGTACGGCTTTGCGTCGTCCACTGACGGAGTAATCTCTAAAAATTCAATCGAGCTTGGTAGTACACGTGCGAAAGCTATTCGCTCCGCTCTTTCGCGATCTCTACTCGGCAATGCAACTTGTCGCAGATATAAGAGCGCACCCCCAAGGACTGCCGCCAAGATTAACGTTTTCTTTAGATTCATCGTGCTTCTCCTTGAGCGTCCAGTTATACCGCGACCCAAATGAGCCGTGGCCACACTTATGCGAGAGACTCTCGCCGGCGCCACCAAATGAAAAGACCAAATAAAAGTATTAGCTCTGGGCCGAGAAAACTCATAGCCAGCATTACGTTGTACGTAGATTGAGGTATTGGGGCTACAGAAGCTCGAAGACTCTTTGGACCTATAGCGACACCCCCCTCTTCTCCCGTGATCCAATTCACGCAGTTGAGAGCGACATCACGATTGCCCATCGCAGTGAGATTTCCGTTCTCGATCCAAGTCGAGTCTCCAAACACTACCAGTCTCGTCAGCATCTTGAACTTAGTCTCAGTAGTGTCCTCGGGATCGCCCCCCGTCTCTCGCTCATAAGCTACTGCAATCGATACAGGCCCCTTGATATCCTCTGGGTCTCGTGCGGCTGTTGCGCCTTCTGGATTGAAAAGGCCCTGCAAATTTTTCTCTGCCCACGAATTAGGTCCCGATTTAAGTAATTCGGTATAGCGGCCAGAGGTTGTTCCTTCTTTGGGAGCTAGAACACTCGACGAAAATGAGAAAACTACAGGCTGCGCTTTCGACATACCTGCTGTAATCGGATGGGCTCCAAAGTTCTGTGCCAGGAACTGAACTCCCACCTCTGGGGCTGAGAAGAGCTTCAGCTGCTCATCAAGAACTACATCGTTACCTACATCAATACCGAAATCTTTTGCTATCGCTCGGACATCATCGGAGCCTTGATCCTCAATGTTCCCGAGCAGAATTAAACGCCCGCCCTTCTTCGCATACTCCACAAGCGAGGCTCTCTCACTTGGAGCGAGAGGTTTTTTTGGCGCAACGAGTAGCACTGCTGCAGCGTCCTGAGGCACTGATCCAGTTTGAGCCAGAAGCAATCCCTCTATTGTAATGTGCTCGTCTCCGAGGGCGTCGACGAAATCTTTAAGACCTCCCGCACCACCAGATTCAAGCGATGGCTCTCCGTGGCCCTGAATGTAATAGAGGCGACGAGCCGCTCCACGAGTAAGTTTTATCAGGGCATTTGTTATTGATTGTTCATCGATCTCATTAAGGCGATTGATCACCTTTGAAGACCCCTCGCCATACTCAACGTAGAGGAGATTGCCAGCTTTCATTCCCAACCGGTCAACCTCCACCGGACGGGCTCGTGGATCGATAATCTCAAAATTGACCATTTTGTCATTTTTGAGCTTATAAAGACTCAGCAACTCTCTGGTCTGATTCTTATCCATGAGCTGCGGCATATCTAAGGCATACATCGTCACTGGTCGCTGCAAGCTGGCGACGATCTTCGCTGACTTTTCTGAGAGGCTATACACGCCCTGTTCAGTCAGGTCCCAACGCTTCTCATTCAAGATCACAAAGATATTTGCGACTACCAGAAGACCCACAAACACCAGCGTGTAGAGCGCTGCGTTGAATCCAAATCGTGCAGTTCTACCTGTAACAACTTGACGTGCTTCGGTTAAAGATTTTACCCCAGACGTCACAACCCAGGCTCCTACGCACAGGACACCAAGTAGGAGATGTAAAAAGAGGAGTGGTTGTTCGATGAACGACCCCACAATAACGCCGCCTACTACCCCAAAAAGTATTAGAATCGAACCTATATAGCCGCAAAAACGAAGCGCCGTTTCCATACTATTCCCACCTTACTATTCGTGAAGCTCTCTCCGTTTCCGCTCCCTCTATCTCCACCGATGCATTTCAAGGGCTCTCTGCGAGAGGAACAATCCAAGACTGATGAGGCTCAAGAAGTACACAACGGCTTGAAGGGATATGACGCCTCGAATAAATTGAACCACCTGCTCAAGTGGTGAGAGGTGTCGAAAAATATCCGCAGCGGTTCCTCCTAGCGATTCGGCAGGAGCTTGAATTACGTACAGAAGAAGCAACACAACCATACTAGTGACGCCTGCCACGATCTGATTTTCTGTAAACGACGACATCGCCATCCCGATACTGGCGAAAGCGAGCGCACAAAGAAGCACTCCACAGAAACCAGAGATTATGGGCGCAACTTCAGGTTGGCCATATACAACAAGGA
>OMII01000132.1 GCA_900299055.1 Pseudomonadota bacterium
CCCGGGCACTAGCCCTGTTGGCGAGGTCTCTCTAATCTTACGCAGTCTTTGCCTGCGCCGTGACGCGTTGGCTGGCAGTCTGTGGGGCCCTTCGCTTTTCAAGCATTATGACGATCGGCGCTACGATAAAAATCGTCGAATACGCTCCACACACTATCCCGGCGCAGAGATAAAGGCTTAGATCCTTAATTTCTCCAGTTCCAATGACATACAGCGCAAGAGCAGAGAAGAACGTTAGTACATGAGTAATTACCGTTCGAGAGAGGGTGAAATTAAGAGCCTCGTTCACTACCTGAGCGATGTCGTAGTTTCTCCTTTTTTTGCGCTCTTCTCGAACCCTGTCAAAAACCACCACTGTGTCATTTACCGAGTACCCCACTATAGTCAAAGCCCCAGCCAGAGTTGCCATACCGATTTGATGGCCGGAAACGATATATACACCAGTTGTAATAATCACATCGTGCGCGAGGGCTACTATCGAGCCTACGCCAATCGCGAACTCAAATCGGATAGCAATGTAAAGAAGAATACCTACCAACGAGAGCGCAACGGCAATCAACGCGCTTCGGCGGAGCTCGGATCCCACCGTGGGGCCTACGTAATCAGTCTTTTCAATCTTGGCAGCTTCCCCAAACGCAGCGCGCAAGGCATTCGAAACCTTCGCCTGCACCGCGCTCGACTCCCCAACCTCTCCCAGTCGTATGGAGTACTGATTTGATGTCCCCTGAAACGCCTGCACTCTCGCGTCTGCGAGCTGCTGCGACGCTAGACCATTGCGGACCGCTTGACTATCCTGGTTGCCGGAGAAGGTCACCAAGAACTCGTAGCCGCCACTGAAGTCAGTGCCATACTTCGCGTCTCCGGCCTGTATGAACTTGTATACCGAAAAAGCTACCAACACGAGCGAAAGCAAAGCGCATATGCTGCGCTTACCCATAAAATCGATATTCACCTTACTGGATATTAGCTCTTTCATATCTGTCCTTCGTTACCACATCCCGGTTCACTAACTCTTAAATCGAGAGTCCGTCCTTACCCTTCAATTGAAAATGATCGAAGCAGAGACGCGCTACAAACACGGCACAGAAGAGCGTTGTCGCTATCCCTACAGAGAGAGTTACCGCAAATCCACGAATTGCTCCCGTCCCGAAATAGTAAAGCACCGCGCCAGCAAGTAGCGTCGTAATATTCGAATCGAATATGGCGCCAAACGCCTTATCAAATCCCGTATGCACCGCCAGGTCCCGCGATACACCATTTCGAATCTCGTCTCGTATTCGCTCAAAGATAATGACGTTAGAGTCGACGGCCATGCCGATTGTAAGCGCTAGACCAGCAAGACCCGGCAGCGTCAGCGTAGCCCCAAAGAGCGATAACGCCGCAACCATGAGGATAAAGTTCAAAATCAGTGTTCCCACCGCTACGAGCCCCGATTTTGCGTAGTAGACCACCATAAACAGCGAGATCGCCCCGAATCCAACCGCCATCGCAAGAAGGCCCTTCTTAACCGACTCAAGCCCAAGTGTCGGGCCCACTGTGCGCTCTTCTAGCACTTCCAGAGGAGCCGGGAGAGCACCAGCCTTGAGCACAATCTTTACCTGGCGCGCTTCATCTGTCGTGAAGCCTCCCGTGATACTTGCCTGACCATTCGTAATCGCGGTGCGGATGACGGGGTGCATATACACGATTCCATCGAGTATAATCGCTAGCTCCCTACCGACGTTTTCGGATGTTATCCGCGCGAAATCTTTGGCGCCCGCTGAATTTAGACTCAGCGAGATATCAACCTGACCATTCTGATCGAATCCAACTCGCGCGTCGGCTACTGCGTCTCCGGTGAGTTGGGTCTGATTCTCAACTACAACTGCTTGCCCCATCTTATCCCGTAGAACCTGCGTGCCGTAACCTTCAGCATCGCCTCGGGAAACGAACTTAAACTCAAGCTTCGCAACAGAGCCCACTACTTTTTTCACCGCGTTCACATCCGAAACTCCGGGCATCTGAAGTATGATTCGATTCTCCCCCGCTCGCTGAATTAGTGGCTCAGCCACACCGAACTGATCGACTCGGTTTCTGAGAGTCTCAACCGCCTGCTCAATCGCATCGTGCTCGATCTTCTGTGCGGCCTGGGCACTGATAGAAAAAACCAAGGTGGCTCGACCCATGTCGGCCTGCTGCGTCGCAAATGAAAGCTCGGGCGCGACCTCAGCGACCACTGCCTTCGCCCGTTCAGCTGAAGCGTCTGAGAGCAGGGTCAGTTGCACTGTGTTATCGGCACCCACTGCTGAGGACGCAACCGCGATCTTGCCCTCTCTGAGCTTTGAACGGATGTTCGAGGTCATACTCTGCAGTCGACTCTTCACTGCTTCTTGGCTTTTCACTCCGTATACGAGGTGAACTCCACCGCTGATGTCGAGCCCCATCGCTATCGGTTTGGTTGGCCAGCTCTTAGGAAAGTTTTCACGGAAAACCGTCGGCAAAAGGGACGCAATGGCGGCAACCACCACGCATCCAAGTATCACCGTGCGCTGGAATGTATCTCGTATCATAATCTCGTCCTTTCAGTGCTCTTGGTATAGGTGGCTAGGCCGCTTGTGGCTCATTCTCTAGCCGCGATACGTGCGACAGCAAGATCTTTACCTTTACGTTTTGCGCAATTTCGAGCATTACGTGGTCCTTCTCCACTCCTGCGACTTTGCCCACAATGCCACTTGAAGTCACGACCGAATCGCCCCGCTTCAGCGACGTTACCAGGGTCGCGTGCTTCTTATTTTTGGTCTCCTGAGGCTTGATAACCATGAAGTAGAAAATCAGGTAGCAGATCGCCAGCATCGGCAGCATCTGCATCAGCGCTCCCATGAGTGACGGCTGCTCCACTGGTGGTAGCGGCGCCGCATCCTGCGCGAAACCGGCTTGTATGCTCCCCACTGCAAGCACAACTCCAACTATTGCATCTCGTACTACTTTGCACTGCCTCATATAGTCTTTCCCTACTCGTGAAAAATCCGCTACGACGCTGGAATACCACGCTAAAATAATAAAGGCACCCCCCTTTGACCAGCTCTACGGCCCCTATGAGGCCCCCACGAAACCAGCCACCACAGGATGAACGTCGACCGGAATCGTCGCCTCGCGACCCGGACCAACGCTCACGAAGCTAATTGGACACTCAACCAACCTGGACACCTCTCGAACAAACGTATGAAGAGTTGCCGGCAGGTCTTCCCAGCGTCTAACCTGAGCAAGATCACAGTCCCAACCCTCTACATCCAGGTACTGAGGCTCCAAGCCTTCATATTCATGCACCAAGGCCGGAAGATCATCGAGGACCTCCTTACCCCGCTTGTAGCCGGTACACACCCTAACTCTCCGCAAGCCGGTCAAAACATCCAACTTGGTAAGAATGATATTGTCAATTCCGCTTATTCTAACGGCCCTTCGCAAAGCCACGGCATCAAGCCACCCGCAGCGCCGAGGTCTTCCAGTAACTGTCCCGAACTCATGTCCCCGACTACGAAGCTCCTCGCCTGTGGCGTCGTGCAGCTCTGTCGGAAACGGCCCCTCTCCAACCCGGGTCGTGTACGCCTTTGCGATGCCTACCACTGAATCGATCATTCGAGGTCCAATGCCACCACCCACCGAGGCTCCCCCGGCGATCGTCGACGAAGAAGTCACGAACGGATACGTACCGTGCACCTGATCAAGCAACACACCCTGCGTCCCTTCAAAGATCACTCTCTGCCCCGAACGCAACGCCTCATGAATAATCTTGCTACCATTTCCCACATAGGGCGCGAGAATAGCCGCCTCCTGCTCAAGCGTGCTCCACAACGCCTCAAAGTCGACTTGGGACTCGCTGCCTAATACAAGCTCTAATACTTTATTCTTTTCGATGACGTGCGCCCTCACCCTCTCTTTCATTCGGTCGAGGTATAAAAGATCCGCGCAACGGATTCCGGAACGCTGGCTTCGGTCTTCATAAGCAGGTCCTATCCCGCGCCCAGTAGTCCCGATTCTGTCGCTACCCCGAGCGCGCTCCCGAGCTTTATCGATGGCGATGTGATAATCCAGTACCAGATGCGCATCACGATCGATCACGATTCTTGCTGGAGATGTATCAGCACCAGCTGCCCTCACGCGCTCCATCTCTGAGATTAACACAGACGGGTTCATCACAACCCCCGCTCCAAGAAGACACTTCACACCAGGTCGCAGAATACCGCTCGGCAAGAGGCTCAACGCCGTCTTTGCGCCATCCACGACTATTGTATGACCTGCGTTATTTCCGCCTTGAAATCGAACTACCCAGTCTGCCTTCTCGGTGAGGACGTCGACAAACTTCCCCTTGCCTTCATCACCCCACTGCGCACCAACGATTACAATACAAGACATCGCCCTATTCTCCGATTGGATTACTGCTGAACGGTACACCGAAAATGGGTGCTTGGGCAGGGATTTTAGCGCTCTTTGGAGTGTTTCGGGGGCGAATTTAATAGGTGTTACATGTCTGACCTTACGAGAGCGGTTTTATGTTTATTTCGAAGGTAAAACCTCTATCCGGTTCGATCCGAAGAATTCCAAGCGAGGCAGGGGCACCGTGACGATGAAAGACAACGAGCCCACTCGGACTCTGCCCACCCGAAGCACTCCACACATCCCAGGCTCGATGAAGTCCGACATTCATCCCGTTATAGAGCGACTCGACGACGGAATCAGGTAGGGCCAGCCGCGGCACCGACGGAATGAGTTCTGACCAATCGCGCACTTGTTCCCAACTCACCTGCTCAAGCGTAACGGCGTCTCTCACGTCGAAATACCCAGACGCTTCGCGTCTAATCGACAACACTGTTCCGCCACATCCCAGCGTTGTACCGATATCACGCGCCAGTGATCGAATATACGTCCCCGGACTGCACTCGACTACATATCCAAACGTCGCTCGGTCAGAACTCGGTGTCGCCTCAAAGCGTAGCACCTCAACATCACGTGCGACGAGCTCAAACTCCTGCCCCTGGCGGTGCATTCGATAGGCGCGCTTCCCGTCCACTTTTATAGCACTCACGCTCGGTGGAACCTGCTTAATAGAACCCGACTGGCCCTTTACAGCCTCTAGCACCGCGCTCCAGTCAGGGATCTGATCACTGGTTTCAAGCACTACACCCGAAATATCATCGGTGGAGGTTCGCACTCCTAATCTCATCTCCCCCGAGTACACCTTAGAACCATCAGCCGCGTAGGATGCAACACGGGTGGCTCCATTTATGAGAAGGATGAGTAGACCGGTGGCATCTGGGTCAAGCGTGCCAGCGTGCCCCACTCGCTGAGCTCCAAGCATTCGCTTTACTCGAGCCACTACCGCGGCGGATGACATCCGCGCCGGCTTATCAATTAGTAGTATCCCGTTTCGCATCGGAGTTATTCAGCGCATTGGCAATCGCCCCACGCAGCTCGCGCTGAAGCGTCTCAAAATCTTTTCTCCACCGGAACGCGGCGGCCGGCTTATGTCCGCCACCACCAAACATCTGCGCTACCGCTGAAACATCGACTGCGTTTTGACGGGATCGAAGACTAACCCGCCACATATCAACATCTTGTTTGTAGAGAGCCGATACCCGGACGCCTTCAATATCTCGCGCTCGTTCGGCAAGAGAGTCCGCATCAATCAGCTCTGCACCATGCGCCGTGAGCATCTCTTGGGTCACAATCACTTCTGCAAAGCGCCCCTCGTTGAGAAGCTCAACGCCACTCATGGCAGCCGATTGCAGTTTCACCGCCGCAAGCGACTGGTTCGCGAATAGCTCCTGTGTGACAAGGTCTGGCCTCGCTCCACGCTTCATCAGCTCATGCGCAGCGAGAAACGTGGATGCGTGCGTACTGGCGTACTTAAAAGACCCTGTATCGCCGATGATTCCCGCGAGGAGGCACATACCACTCAGCATCGAGAGGAGATCATTTCGTGCCGTCCGACGCTCTAATTCCCACAAAATATCAAATACCAGCTCCGATGTTGAGCTCGCGCCCTCAATAACGTAGTTGAGGTGCCCAAATCGGGTGTTCGCGTTGTGATGGTCTATGTTCAGAACGAGTGGTGAGGAGGTCACCGCATCAATCAGCGAGTCACCAACCCGCTCAAGCGCGCCACAATCAGTCACGACCAGCAGCTCGCCATCTGCCAGAGCAGGCCATGCACCTTTCACAACTCGAGAAGCTCCGGGGATTACCGAATAGCGAGGAACAAACCCCGACTCATTGTGAACAACAACCTCCTTACCAAGCGCGCGTAAGCCCTCTGCGATTCCACACGAGGAACCGTAAGCGTCTGCGTCAGGATTTGTATGAGAGACCACAACAATCTTGCGGCTGCGCTGTAGAGCCTCTAGCACCAGCTTAAGATCGTTGCTCATGGCTACCGATTCTCCGAAGGCTTAATCTTTTCCATAAGCCGCTCTACGTGTTCTACCGTGTCGAGGGTGTCATCGTAGTAAAAGCGCACCTCGGGAACAAAGCGAACTCCAAGCTGTTTAGCGAGCATCCGCCTGAACAAACCCTGCGCCATCTCGAACGCCTCTTCGACCTCCCGAATGCGCTCATCTCGATCAACACCTGACACAAAGGAAACCACCCAATACACTTTGGCGTTTCGCAGGTCAGGCGACACCATTACTGAAGTAATAGTCACCAGGCTGAAGCGGGGATCTGCCGTGTGAATCAAGTGCTCCGCTATGAGCTCCTTAATCCGCTCACCCATTTGAAACACTCGTCGTCGTCCCGACATATACTTTCCACTACTGCTAGGCCGATAAAATCTACTCGAGAGTTGGAGCGATCTCTTTTATCTCGTACACGTCGATCACATCTCCGATCTTGACGTCGTTAAAGTTCTCGAGACCGATACCACACTCAAACCCCGCCTGGACTTCTCGAACATCATCCTTAAATCGGCGAAGACTCGACATCTTGCCTTCGTGAATGACTCGATTGTCGCGGAGCAGACGCGCATACGCGTTTCGGCGGATCGTTCCACCCGTGACATAGCATCCTGCAATCGTTCCAATCTTGGGGATTGTAAAGGTGTCACGCACCTCCACGCGACCCAAGCTCGACTCTTCCTTGATTGGAGCGAGTAGTCCGACCATCGCGTTCTTCACATCATCGAGAAGCTCGTAAATAACGCGGTAGAACCGCACCTGGATTCCAAACTGCTCAGCGTCCGCCATCGCACGAGGCTCACCACGAACGCCAAAGCCCACAATGATGGCCTTTGAGGCGACAGCGAGCTGAACATCGCTCTCAGTGATCCCACCGACCGCCGAGTGCAGCACTCGAACTTTAACTTTCTCACCAGAGAGCTTCTCGATTGAGTACTTGACCGCCTCGACTGACCCCTGCACATCCGCCTTGAGAATAACGTTGAGCTCCGCGGCCGCTTGGCTACTTGCTCGCTTGGCGAACTCTTCGA
>OMII01000133.1 GCA_900299055.1 Pseudomonadota bacterium
ACTTATAGTAACTTTACGCCTTCATATGCCGCTATGGTGCAACGACGCGCCGGGGAATCAGCTCTGGCGCCACCAACTTGCTTTTTAGTGCATTAACCCTCTATACTTCTTACGTTTTTCGCGTCGAGTCAGGATTGCACCCATCACTGCCCACTACGAGATGACTACTAACGCCCCACTTCACTTTGAGGCTGACCCCCTTGAACTTTTCGGCAACGAGAATGCCGATGTGCACGCGTCGTCTGATGAGTACGCAAGGCGCTTTAGCGGCGATGTTGGTGAATGGATGCTCAAGGTCCAAGATCGGGCACTCACCTCGATGCTGCCAGAAGCGGCGCGTACAATGCTCGACATCGGAGGGGGTCATGGTCAAATTGCCCTCTCACTTTCGAGGCTTGGTCGAACCGTCACCGTTCTGGGCAGTTCCCCCGTCTGCGCAAACCGAATACGGCAGCACATTGAGAATGGATCGATCTCGTTTAAATGCGGCAATCTGATTGAGCTACCCTTTGCTAATCGTTCTTTTGATGGAGTGGCAAGTTTCCGTCTCATGAGCCACTGCACAGCCTGGAAGACACTTATTGCGGAGATGTGTCGAGTCGCTGACAGCACAGTCATATTTGACTATCCAATCTGGTGCAGCTCTAATTTATTGACCCCTCTCTTTTTCTCAATCAAGAGACGGATTGAGGGCAACACTCGACTGTACAAGATTTTTACCACTCGAGAGCTTGAACGAGAGTTCCGGGCACATGGCTTTACTCGTGTAGCCTTACGAAAGCAGTTTTTCTTTCCCATGGGGATCCACAGAGCCCTCAAGAGCTCAGGAGTTTCTCGTATTCTTGAGGGTGCTGCTCGAGCCTTACTCCTCACCCGCTTATTCGGCTCACCTGTCGTGATAACTTTTCAGAGGATACGCGCTGATGACTGACAGAACGTATTCACCTACCCCGGACACCAACGCTACCTCGCGCGGCAAAGCCAGTCTTCGGGTCATTCAGTCCGGGTCCAGCGTCACAATGCTACGTGGTTCTGGTCCTTTCGTGCAGCCCCTCACCTGGGAGAACGACCGTGACAACCAGACTCCCCGCGCACTACGCTCTCTGAGCAAGATAATCGACGGGGGTCTGTGTCATCGCTGTGGCTCTTGTGTCGGCATCTGTCCTACCGGAGTACTGGGTCTGGATACTGAAGACTATCCAGCGGTAAAAAATCTCTCCGCGTGCACCGACTGCGATCTGTGCGTAAAGGTGTGCCCTGGCGATGAGTTTAATCTCATCGAGGCCTATCACTCTTCGTTCGGGGTCTCAGCCGATGTCACATCTACGCATGGGCATTTCACCGATTCGTTTATTTCCTACGCCACTGACCCAGAGATTAGAGAGAAGTCCACCAGTGGCGGGCTCGTAACCGCTATCTTACTTAATCTACTTCGGCGCAACGAAATTGACGGTGCTGTTGTAATTGTGTCCGACTCAGAGCAGCTCTGGAAAGGTAAAGCGATTGTCGCTCGTACTGAGGATGAAATCCTCTCCGCAATGAAATCAAAGTACGCTATCTGCCCCACAAATTCTGTGTTTAGTGAAATTCGATCGATTCCTGGTCGATACGCACTGGTTGGACTGCCATGCCAGATACATGGATTCGTTAAAGCCGCTGAACTCGATCAGCGCCTCAAGGAGCGTGTCATTCTCACGATAGGGCTCTTCTGTCATGCCGCGGTTGAACATGACGCGCTAAAAATTATCTGGAAGAGTCTGGGTGATAAGGTAAACAACGCCACCAAGTACATCTCCCGTGTCGGCAAACACCCCGGTACTCCTCACCTTCAGATGAAGGACGATTCACTGTACCCGGTATACTTCGGAGAGAAGCGCGGATATCGACCATCATCTATGGAGGTCATCAACATCGTATATCGACTGTACACCCCAGCGCGTTGTTTGACCTGCTTCGATGCTAGCGCGGAGTTCGCCGACATAGCTGTGGGAGATCCTTGGATGGCACCTCCCCATGAGGGAGTTGATTTCTACAAGGGCTGGAGCTTTGGTCTCGTTCGCTCGCCACGTGGTCAGGCTGCTGTGACGCAGGCCCTTGCAGACGGTGCCATTGTAAATGAGCCCGTCACTCGACGAGAGGCACTCGCGTGCAATCGCATGATGGGCACCGAGAAGCGATGGAGGGCATTTCGAGTCATCGAGACCCTCCGTCGACAAGGAAAGCCTATTCCAGCCTATGGTCCACACGGCTTTCGTTTCCCACGGCAGTCAGGAAAACAGTTCATCAAGACAGAAATTCATATGTTTACTCATATCTTTTGCCACCTACCGAGGTTGCGGGGATATGTCTTACGACTCACTTTGTCAAACGTGGGCTACGGCCTCCTTTGGCTTAACTCGAAGCGACGCGCTCTGCGCTTTTTTGTCCGCGACAGTTGGGCACGGATATGTCGTGGTGTGGTAGGTAGGCGCTAGCATGAAGATTCTCGTACTTGCACCGCAGCCTTTTTACCAGGAGCGAGGTACTCCCATAGCAGTTCGTCTGGCTTTGGAGACACTCGCGAAAACACTAGGTCTGAACAATCAATCAAGCCCCTCGATAGACCTTCTGGTGTATGAGGAAGGACAAGAGATACAGATCCCTGGCGTACGAATTATTCGCTTAAAAACTCCTCCTAGCCTACGTGGAATCAGACCAGGTATTTCGTGCAAAAAGCTTCTGTGCGATCTCTTCTTCCTTGCACACACGTTTTGTCTCTTATGGCGTGCCCGACATGATCAATATCGAGTGATACACGCAGTTGAAGAGTCCGTATTTGTCGCGTGGCTCGCGAAGCCGTTTTTCAGGGTTCCATACATCTACGATATGGACTCATCACTAGCGCTGCAGGTAACTGAAAAGTGGCGTTGGTGCAGACCGCTCCTAGCGATACTGCAGTTCCTAGAAGGGGTTGCTGTTCGTGGCAGCCTCGCGGTCGCCCCAGTGTGTGACGCTCTAGAGGCGATAGCCCATCAGCACGGTTCAAAGAACACTGTCATGCTACGCGATGTTTCCCTACTTCCTGAAGATTCGTGCTGTGATAATTCACGTTCCGCGCTTTTCGGCGATCGCATGGAGGGACATCAACCTGTTATTCTCTATGTTGGCAATCTCGAGTCGTACCAAGGTATCGATCTACTCCTGGAATCATTCGCGCTCGTGAAAGATCACTACGCTCGACCACACCTGGTCGTGGTCGGCGGTGATGCAGAATCTATTCGTCGTTATCAGGAGAAGAGCATTAAACTAGGGTGTGCCAGCGAAGTATCACTACTTGGCCCGAAACCTCTTACAGACCTCCGGGATCTCCTAGTTTCAGCGGATATTTTGGTTTCTCCCCGGATTAAGGGCAACAACACGCCGATGAAGATCTACTCGTACCTTCACTCCGGGACTCCACTCGTGGCTACTGATTTGCCAACACATCGCCAGGTTCTCGATGAAGAGGTAGCGATCTTAACCGCCGCAGACCCTGCCTTGTTTGCCGACGGGCTCGCCCGATTGCTGAGTTCACCCGAACTGCGGCAGACGATTGGCCAGAGAGCGCGTAGACGTGCTCAGTCTCTGTACACCGTAGAAGCGTTTGAAAAGCAACTAAACTCGCTATATGAGCGTGTCGCGCGAGGCCTCGGCGAGGCGCTCGTATACCAGCCAAGAATCTCGGAGGGCAAATGAACTCCATAAAAAAAATCAGCCTGGCACTCATTGCTCCATTGATTGGCACGCTCGCATCTCTTATCTGCGTTGAGGTGTTCATACGGCTTTTAGCTTCTTCTGGGGCTCAAAAGGGTCCAACGTGGAGCGATCGGCCAGCTTTTTTCTTCCGATCCCCCTCAGAGCCACGTATGCAGGACTACGCCCACTCGCCCTCGAAACCAGCTGGGATGTTCAGAATTGCAGCGATAGGAGATTCGTTCACCTTCGCGCCATATATGCAGTTCACTGATACATATCCAAAAAAGCTAGAGACGATGCTTAATCTCGATGATGGCGGCAGAACCACCGAAGTTATCAATTACGGTGTCCCAGCCTACTCTACGTCTCACGAGGTACCAGTTGTAGCTACTGCTATTGAGGAGGGCGCTGACCTCATTATTCTTCAGATCACTCTTAATGATCCCGAGGTAAAGCACCACACTCCTACGGGACTTCGAGAGAATATGGAGGATCGTTTCGGAGCGCTTAAAATGGACGGAACGCTGGGCACCCTAGCTCGGCACTGGCGCACCCTTGGCTTCGTGCTCACCCGCCTTCACAATTCGAAAACTCACCAGGAGTACGTGTCGTATTTCAAAGACCTCTTTGATAACCCTCGCTCATGGAATCCGTTTGTTGAATCGATGAGAAAGATTGTCTCAAATGCACGGGCAGCTCAAAAGCCACTCGTCGCGGTTGTCTTTCCCCTTTTTGGGCTTCCGATGGACGACAGATATCCATTTTACGAGATCCACTCAAAAGTAGCTGCTCTTATGCAAGAGCTGTCGGTCCCAGTACTCGATCTCTCTCCAACCTATAAGGGTATTCCACTTGATAGGATGCAAGTTATTCCGGGCGTCGATCGCCATCCGAATGAAATCGCCCATCGCATGGCTGCTGAACGTATATACCTCTGGCTTGAAGAGCAGCATTTATTACCCGAGCGCATACTGATACGAGATAAATTTGCCACTCGACTCGGGATACAGAAGCAGCGTCCTTGGATCGAAAGAGACAACGCAGAGAAGTAATCAGCGTAACTTGTATGCTCCTGACGGGGCGAGGGAAAGAGTATGGAATTGACCTCTATCGCTGCATATTTACCATTCCTGAATTCCATTCTGTACGCGATATACTACGCGTTTCTGCAAGAGTCGTACGGACGACTGTCACTATCAACGCTTCTCCTTACTAATGGGCTTTTATTCATTAGTTTAGCTCTCGTTACGACCGTATTCAGAATTGATACCATCGGGTTTTCGGAGCTTCGAGAACCAAAGATGTTACTCGTCTTTTTCGGCCTTATTGTTATTTCAACAGTGCTGCAGGCCACCCATTACATTGCTCTTAAAAATACAAGCGCTACGTATATGGCATTTGCTGAAATCAGCTATCCCCTGTTTGTACCGATCTTTACCTATGCCCTGTTTAATCGCGCAGAGCTCTCTGGCTCTATCATGATAGGCGGCGGATTTATCCTCGTAGGGAGCTATATTATCGCTATGGGCGGCTGGAAGTAGCAGCGGAATAGTCAAACCATGAGAGAAGTCATGGCTATGTACTACACTGCCACAAATGGCAATGCTACCGGCTCTCCCCGATGCAGCGCTGATAGAGCCTGGCTCACTCTCGAATCTTGAACAAGTATTCCTTTCTCTAGAAAGGGGGCGGCCTCCTGTCTGTGCGCCGCTTGGTGGAGTGATACCCCGAGGTTCCACGCGAATCTTGGATCATCTCCTCCCATTTCGAAGGCGGCGAGACAACTCATAAGTGTAGCACGAGGTTCGATGTATACTCGTCCCGGTGTCCATGGTAGGGCCATCGTCGATGCCCGCATCGCAAAATCTGTTAGTGCGCGCGCGCGATCGTGTGGTGTATCTGTCGGAAATCCCTCAATTCGATATAGAGCTAGAATGTTATCCTGGTGCAAATAGTAATTTTTAACCTCACCCTGCTCGCGTGCCGACGTGGAATCACTCGTTGATATCGAAGTCGGGCGATTTAGAAAGCTTCCCAGCACCTGCGGAATGTGTAGCGCACGAAGGCCCGCTAGAGAAAATCGGACACAGAACTCCCAGTCTCCGGCGGCTTTTAATTGCGCGCTAAATCCACCGATAGTGTCATGAACACTCTTTCTCCACATCGGCTGGCAACCAAACTGATAATATAAGAGTGACAACGGTGCAAAATAATCTGGATATCGGTATCGCGAAGTCGCCGGATTCGAGCAAAACCGCTCATTCGAAACTGAGCTTTCGAAAACATCGCCATATACCAGGTCGACGGCTGGATTGTTAATGAGCGCATCGAGCATCACCTCCAGCCCTTGCGGATGATGCCGATCATCTGAGTTCGCATTGGTAATAAACTCGCCGCGAGCCATCTGTACACCACGATTCCACGCCTGGTAGAGAGTTTCTCGTCGCGCTGTGCGATGGTACACAATATTTGGATACTGCCACTGGTACCACTCAACACGAGCGGCCTCATCCTGCGGCGAATTACTGTCTATAACAAGAATCTCGAGCTCCCCTCTCCTAAAAAGACTCTGCTCAACAAGGTCGCGCAAGCACTCATCAACGTATTCGAGTGAGTTATAGAGAGACACAATCGCGGTCACTTTAATCATGAAGGCCTCGCTAGTGAGATGAGTTGTTCTAGTTGACTACGGAATGGGAATTGTGGCGCACGAGCTAATACTTCCTTGGCGCATTGAGAGGCTTCAGCCAATTCATGTCTATCTGCGTAGACAAGTGCGAGGCGAAAAAATGCCTGCCAATCGTCACTGGCAGAACTCGAAGCCGCGTCCTTATAGGCATCGATTGCTTGGTCTAGACTACCGCTCTTCTCAAATCTGATACCCCTCACAAGGTGTGGCCACGCTTCTTTTTGAGGTAATGAGAGCGCTCTCGACAGGTCTCCATCAGAGAATATATGAGGGAAGGCGGCGAACTCGTGGTCTTCCAGTAGCTTCTCCACTGCTATTCCGCTGGCAGCCCCAATACGCTGCAAGCTCTCAGGAAGTATCGAGCGAATGCTACCAGAACGCCAGGCTGCCGCACGCTCCGCGTAGCTTAAGACCTCTTCAGCGACTTTTGACCATGGACGCTCACGTCCCGCTGTAGCACCAAGCCTCGACATCTGGCGCATCCGTTCCGGATTTCGCAAAAGTGCCGTTACACAATCACGCAGCGCTTCGGGAGTTTTATCATAGAGCAACTCTCCTAATGTACCCTCAACGAGATACTCAGGCACACCGCCGACACCAAATGCAACTACCGGGCACCCACTTGCTTGCGCGTCAACCACTGCCAAGCCTGCCGTTTCAAACGCTGTCTCTTA
>OMII01000134.1 GCA_900299055.1 Pseudomonadota bacterium
AGCGTCTCGTGGGCTCGGAGATGTGTATAAGAGACAGCCCTCAATCAATGTGAACTGGGGGTACTTCGAGAGCAATTCGACATTCTCACGCTTCAACGAGACAGGATAGTAATCGTTCAAGTTGTCGACACCAACGACAACGTCTCCCCGACGCAGTAGAGCTTCAGCTACATGAGAGCCTATAAAGCCACCGGCTCCCGTCACCACTATGGTATTCATACTTGTTTCTGTGTTTCAGGTTAACGAGCACATTGTGCGAATAATCAGCGAAGAATGCAATCAGGAGCTTACGGGTGGATTGCGGCGCCTGTTGCTAGCTGATCCTGCTTAGACTCATATTCATCCTCATCGGTCATTATAGCCCCTCTGACTAGTCAAGGGCCAAAGCAATCCATGCTGGCCCAATTTGCCCTGGGGTGCCCGTGAGACCTATCTCCATACTTGTCGTCGTACTTTTGCTATCTGGATGCCTTCGCTACACCCCCTCGTACAAAGAGTTAGAAGAGCGCGATGAAAAATCGCACGAGCGGCCAGATTCAGTCGGTGGCGCACAGGAGTTTCAACTGTATGAAACTGAGCTTCAATCACGACTCGATGAGCTCCTTAGGCAAAGGTCCCACCTGATACATTCAGCTGGAACGGTGTCGGGGGGGTACCCGCTGCAGCCAGGAGATCTCTTAGGTATCGATGTTTTTGGTTTTAACAACCTAACCACCCAAGCACTCTTAGCCTCCGACGGAACTATCACTGTTCCCCTGGTCGGAAGAACCAGAATCAGCGATATGTCACTTGAAGCGGCGCGAGATCACCTCGCAAAGCAGTACACCCGCTTTATCCGTTCGCCACAGGTGCAACTTTCCCTCAAATCGACCCAGGCGAGTCGAGTATCGATTATGGGCGAGGTATCGAAGCCTGGCCTCTATCCGATCTCCCACCAAGGGATGCTTCTGACCGAATTACTCTCGGAGGCAGGCGGCCGCACGCAGAACGCGGGTAGTCGAATTATCCTACTCCCAGCGCCACGAATTTTGCCCGACAGTGTAGCGCCTCAGGCCATGGCTCATACAGCTCACGAGGCTCAGCTGCTATTAGCAAGTGATACTCATTCGCCTTCATCCACCAGCACGCTAACCGAAAATCCAGGAGTTGAAATCGAGCTTGAGGCCATAACTGGACAGCTTGATAAACGGCCACTTCTCGTTCCTCTGGTTCCTGGCGATACGATCGTTATCCCTGAGGCGGGGACCTATGAGGTCGATGGTGAGGTTACTGCCCCAGGTTCGTTTAAACTAGCTGCGCGAACATCCGTCATCGGGGCCATCGCTGCCGCGCAGGGTTTTACATACTCTGCGGCCGTCAACGAAGTGGAAGTGGTTAGGGATACAGGAGGAGGACGAAAGGCGGTGATCACCCTCGATATGGAGGAAATCGGACTTCACGGAGGTCGTGACATCCGTCTGCGCAACGGCGACCTGGTGCGCGTGCCCAGCGAGCCAAACAGATTTCTCAAACGGCAGATCGTGGAGACCGTCAATGGTCTCTTTAACGGCTTCGGCGCCCAGAAGCGGATAAACTAGGTCTTCTCCAGAAAGGTAATACTATGTTGCACCCTGATTCATCGAACACTTCTCTGCTCCATCCAGATAGCGAAGCAACGATTCTTGCTTATCCTGACTCACGCGACACACATCGCCTCTCCTTCGGCTCTTCCACAAGCCAAGCAGCAGAGATACGTCGCTCTCTTGCCGTATTGCACAAGCGAAGAAAACTAATTGCGCTCTCAACACTTTTCAGTGCGTCGCTAGCTGCGTTGTACTGCGTCTGCGTGTCCCCTATATACACGGCTAAGACAACAATTGAATTGAGGGGTTATGAGCCCCTTCTCGCCTCCAGCCCCTCGGAGGCTCTCTTCGGCAACGACACACGCCGTGTGGAATACCAAAAAACCACCGTCGCCAAGCTCACGCTTGACGGATTAGCCGATGAGGTACTCAGCCAAAGCGGCATCGGACTCGCGCTTCAACGCTACTGGAGCAATCCAACATCACCACTCATGCGTAGGCTGCATCCTTTTTTAGCCTCGCAAGCTACAAACACTCCACCTCTCACCGAACGCACTGGAGACTCAAACTTTCTGCACGACCCAGCTCTCATAAGGCGCTATCTTACACTGGTACAAATTCAGCCGGTCCACGAAACAAATCTCGTCTACATCCAGGCTTCCACAGCCGACCCTGAGCTCTCTCAATTGCTCGCCAATACCCATGCCCTTCAATTCATTGAGCACCTCAAGCGAGAGCGTCAAGAAGCCATCTACGCTAATGTTCAATTACTCCAAGCCCAAGCTACCGATCTTAAGAACCGGGTAACTGTGAGCGAGAATCAACTTGCTGCATACGCGTCTCAATATAAGCTACTTACTCTCCGGGGAGACGACACCAATAGCCTCAACACTCGTCAGATTGAATCGCTGGCTCAAATGGTAGCCGATGCTACTGGGCGCCGAATCAGGGCCGAGAGTGCTCTCAATGAGGCACGGCAAAAAAGAGAAACTGAAAGCGCCGTATCAGATAGTGAAGTGACAAAAGAACTTCGGGTCAGCCTCAACCAGGCTCAAACTGAGTACGCCACACTCGGCAGTCAAGTCACTGCGGCGTATCCCACTATGCGAGAACTTCAAGCAAAAATTAACTCTCTACGCAAAAGCATTCAAGAAGAGCGAAAACGAGCCTTGGTGACGCTCCAGAGTCAATTCGAAGCAGAACGGGCGACAGAACAACATCTCCGCCAACAGATCGAATCTGAGCGATCAAAAGCACAAGAAGTCGCCAAGCACCTCATCCAATACAGCGTGCTGAGCAAGGAGGCCTCGTCGTTGCGTGAGCTCTACCAGAATGTCATCAAACAGGCGAAAGAAATTGAGATGCGAGCCTCTGCTACCACCTCGAACGTATTTATTGCTGATTATGCACCCCTACCCTCATCACCCAGTTATCCGAAAACAAGCATACTGATAACTATATGCGTATTGCTCGGTCTCGCAGGAGGCATCCTTACCGCCTACATCCGAGATTCTCTTGAGGATACTATCGGGAGCACCGATGATGGCCAACAGACACTAGATCTTCCCCAACTCGGCAGCGTGCCGCACTTTAACGACGAGCGCTTGCTTGAGCGTTCACCCTATGATCTGAAAGCACAAACACCAGGCGCTCCCTTACCCTCACCCCTCGGATCATCTGACAAGGCACCCAATCTTGGAGAGGGGACATCTCCCGCGCTCGTAACAATTTCCGCCCCACAAAGTCCCATCTCGGAGGCACTGCGATCTCTTCGTGCGAATCTACTTCTTTCATCCGCAGATTATCCTCCTCGTGTCGTAGCGCTTGCGAGCGCACTACCTGGAGAAGGAAAGACCACGATCCTTGCCAACCTCAGCGTTACCTTAGCTCAAGCAAATCATCGGACGATTCTTATCGATGGCGACCTACGCCTCGGAGGGCTCTCAAAGCTTTTCTATCGTACAGGGACTCCTGTAGGCGCCGGTTTAACGAACTACCTGACCGGTCAATCTTCTCTAGACGAATCTATCTCTCCGACCGGAGTGCCAAACTTAGATATCATGCCACTCGGGAGTATGGCACCAAATCCTGCAGAACTCGTTGGGTCAACTGCCATGCGCCGACTGCTCGCAAATCTCAAAGAGCGCTATGACTTTATCTTGATTGACACGCCACCTATCATGGTTGTCGCTGACGGTCTATTGATATCCAGACTTGTAGACAGCGTGATTTTTGTGGCTCGATGTGGGAAGACATCGCGCCATACTGCCCGTGAGGCCCGTGCCAAACTGCAACGCGTCCGCGCTCGAGTCATTGGATTTGTGCTTAATGATACCCCTCCAACCTCGCGACTTAGGAGCGATTTTCGCTACGGCGCGAACTATGTAAACGTCTAATCAAGCGTTAGACCGCCATTGCTTCTCGATTGCTTTGTCAGCGTGCGCCGCTCCCGGTGATTACGACACTAATTGTGCGCACAGCTATCCAGGCATCCAACAAGAGGCTCTTTCTTCGAATGTAAATTACGTCTAGTCCTACTTTACGTCGATACCCTCTATGCCCATCTGGGTAACCTTGAACCACCTGAGCAAGCCCTGTTAAGCCGGCACGCGTCTGAAGTCTTTTGCGAAACTTGGGAATCGATGTGCTGAGCGCTGAAGCAATCTCTGGTCGCTCTGGTCGCGGTCCGATGAGAGACATCTCTCCTTTTAGGACGTTTACCAACTGGGGGAGCTCATCCAGCCTTGTCTTTCTAATGAACGAACCGATTGCTGTAACTCGAGGATCCCGACGCGCCGCAAAGGTAACGCCTGATACCTGCTCGGCGTCTGCTCTCATCGAGCGAAATTTGATCAGTCGGAACATTCTGCCGCCCTCTGTAAGACGAGTCTGGCGATAAAAAATCGGGCCTTTTGACGTTACCTTAACGGCAAATGCGACAGATGCCATCACTGGCGAGAGAACAAGAAGCATCGAGCTCGCTCCCACCACATCGATCCCGCGCTTAATGATGTCATACACTGGGGAGCTACGATAATCCTGACATACACTAACCTGGTCGCTCATCTTACGTCCGACTGACATATGCTCCGCCATTTCTACTCTGTCTGGTTGTTGTGCTACTTAAGCTTGCGTACTGCTAACGACTAGCTCCGATCACATCAGTAACAATTCACCTATGCTAAGAAACTACCTGTTCTAGGGGGGACGTTTCTATGCGAGCAGTCATTCTGTATAACACTTCTTGGTATGTGTATTTGTTGAGGCGGAGTCTCATCGCTCACCTTCAAGAGCGAGGCTTTCAAGTTTCGGTTGTAGCTCCCACCGACGGCTATACCGAACGAGTCCGCAAGCTCGGGGTTGATTTTGTTCCGATCACCATGAATCAGACCGGGAAGTCACCTTTGCAAGACCTTGAGTCTCTAAGCCACGTGTATGCAGCTCTTCGCACAATAAAACCCGACGTTGTTCTTTCCTTTACCGTCAAATGCAACCTCTATGCCGGGCTGTGTAGGTCGCGCATGATGTATCGATACATTCCAAATATCTCCGGCACAGGAGACCTCTTTGATGGAAGTTCGATCGTGGACGCTGTAGCCAGACGACTCTACAAAACCGCTCTCCGCCGTGCTCACACGATCTTCTTTCAAAATCGGGACGATCAGTGTTCGTTCCTTGAGCAGCGACTTGCGCGGCCGGATCAAGCGAAATTGCTCCCGGGTTCAGGAGTCGACCTTGATACATTTCGACCCCTTACTAAATCTCAGCGTCCTTGGCGGACATTCCTTATCTTTGGCCGCATACTCCCAAAGAAGGGATTTGGCGCATATCTAGACGCTGCGTCTGCGCTTAAAGAGCAATACGGAGACTCGGTACAGTTTTGGATTTTGGGCTCACCAGACCCGGAGCGAGCGGACTCTCGCGAACTCTTCGAGCGCATTCTTCGAGCACATACTCTCGGGACGATTCGCTATATCAACCAAACAGATAATGTCTTACCACACATACAGGAGGCCGACGTTATTGTACTCCCATCTACCTATAACGAGGGGATCCCCCGTTCGCTTCTCGAGGCATTGGCCTGCGGAAAGCCGCTTATCACCACGGATTGGAAAGGATGCAGGGAGACGGTCGAGCACGGTTCAAACGGACTGCTTGTGACTCCGCACAGTACTGACTCCCTCGTGAGGGCGCTTCAACAATTTATTGAGTGCTCTGAGGAGACGCTTATTGAGTTTGGCGCCCGCAGTCGCGCACTCGCCGAAGAGCGCTTCGATGAACGCCTCGTCATTGACGCGTACGTCCGAGCGCTAGTACCAGAGCAAGGCAAGGGCGACTTGTATACTGCTAGGAAACGTCGAAACAACGAGGGAATTCGAGAACTCCGTAGCTGTGGAACCCATGGAGCAACACGCTAGCCAAGGAAGCACACCATCAATACCCGGTCTATGCTGTGGCCTTCGCTCGCGCAGCTCGACCCTCACTCCAAGACTTAACGTAGTCACACACCTCTTGGATGACTGCGGGAGGACGACGATAGTGCCACGTTATCATCCAGAGAACTCCCGCTACCAAAGAGACGAGGCTTGCGACAATCAGGACGAGTACTGCATGCCGAATACTGGTTTGGATCCAGTCTCGTGTCAGCCACGCACTAAGGCCAACGACGATGCCAAGATTTACCCCGGGAATATGCGCATACATGAGCGACCGCCACGAAAGATCCAAAATTCTGCGGCTCAGGCGAGTCATAGAGATATAATTCAGAAGCAACGCAGCCACCACACCGCACGCGACCCCTGATAGGTCATAGATCCAGGCCCCCAGACACGAGCCCCCCACAACCAAGACGGTATACAAGGCCTGCCTTGCTGCATAAGAATAGGCTGCCCCAACAGAGCGTGCGAGGGTATCACTGCACTTGTAGGCAGTGCGAAAAAAAACACCCCACGAAAGTACTGAGAAGACTGGCACCATACCACTCCATGCCTCTCCGAATGCGGCTAGCACTATATGCTCAGAAAAAAGGTACATGAAAATCGCTATAGGGATCGTGACCAACGAAATCGCCTCAAGCGAGAGCAGAAACTGCCTGCGCAGCTCCACGAGCTCATCTTGGCGCCGCGCCATGGTAGGAAACATCACTCTCTCAAAAAGCTGTCCTACGTACATCGCTGGGAGTGTCATTAACTGATAAGCGCGAGAGTAAAGTCCTAAGGCTTCCGTTCCAAGCAGCCTGCCTACAACAAAATTATCTCCCTGCAGTGAGAAAAAGTTGAGCAGGCGTGCGAGACCAAATCCGAGACCAACTCGCATGAGCTCGCCAGCTTTCTCGCCCTGGAACTTTCCTCCCCTAAACTCTCGCGTACAGGAGAACAAGATCCATGTCCGGCACCCCTTCAAGACGAGCTGTGCCCACACGAGGGCCCACACTCCAAAGTGCAGATACGCCAGACTAGTGGCGACCAAACCCATCGACAGGACATATGGGATATTGTCCGCGAGCGTTAACTCCTTAAATCGAAGGTGTCGTTGTAACGTCGCGTCTGACGCCATTCCACAACCCTCGATGAACGTACCTACTGACAGAGCTCGCACAATCACGAGCAACTCAGGCTCGCCGAAGAACGACGTAAGGAATGGCGCAAGCACCCACATTCCGAGCGCTCCGACCACTCCGGATAGCATACTAAGTATATGGGCCGTACGTACCGCGTCGATATCAAAGGCACGCACTTGTACCAATGC
>OMII01000135.1 GCA_900299055.1 Pseudomonadota bacterium
CTAACTGCGTCTGCGACCGCTAGCTTAGGGGCACGGGTGACCTCCCTGAGCACAAAGATCTCGTACAACCTTGAGATCCGAAAGGTAGGTTCCCGCCAACAGATATTTCGAACTTTAACTCGCAACCGAGTCACTATTTCCAGGCTTGCACCTGGCAAGTATAGTATCAGGTACCGGGTCACAAAGTCCTCGGGGCGGACGACCCTTAAAAGTGGCTACAGCGCCAAGCAGTCACTCGACGTAAGCTAACGTAGAGCTGCAAGGCTTTTAAGCGAGCATTATGAAACCTTCTTTTTATCGACTCCATAAGGTAGGCGTCGCTTTAGCTCTCTTGTTCACACAACCGCTGTTCAAAGCCTCAGCTCAACCGACTACGACGGGAGCAGCTCAGATATCCATCGGCGTGGGCAACTCGGAGCCTCTATACACGAACGAGAGCGTCACAACCATCGACCCTGTCGCGGCCCCAAACTCTGATTTCGTGATGTTCTCGACGCTTGCCCGAAACCTCACACATTCTGAGGGCGACCCGGCGAACCCCGATCAAAATGGCCTTGAGGATATCTACAAGTACTCCCCGTCAACCGGCTTGGAGCTCGTGAGCGTCGTTTCTTCCACCGGACGGGCGCCCGCGGATGGCCAGTTTACCTTCGACGGCTCTCGTGCACCCGCCATCAGCGAAGTCTCCCCGGACGGCTCGTACGCATTCGCGTTCGCCTCTGGCGCCACTGACCTCGTCCCCGATTATTATCAGACGTCGCTTTCCTCGAACGCGAGGCAGATTTATGTGCGAATTCCGACACTCAATCAAAATGTGCTAGTCTCAGTTGGTTCGAGTGCAACTGGAGCGACGGGCAATGTAGGATCAAAGGAGGAGTGCACGCTGCCCGCTATAGCGCTCTCTGGGACGTCTCCCACCAGGTACCTCGTGGCCTTCACATCAACATCGCCAAATCTTCCCCCATCGAGCACCGCAAGCGGAGTTCAGACCAGGAATATTTTTCTCTCGACTATTACAATAAACAACGGAGTTGCCTCTGCCTCCACTGTTCAAAAGTTAGTCGAAAGCCCAACCTCGGATCTGAACTATCCGGCGTTAAGCGGCGATGGTCGCTACCTCGTTTTTCAGACCCAATCGACAATTATTCCCGGAGTAGCGTCAGTTAGCACTCAGATATACTTATACGACCTCAAGCAGGGAACATTCGAACTGATCTCCAAAAACACTTCAGGCTCGCCCGGTAACGGCAACAGTGATCGTCCGTCAATTTCCTACCAGGGTAATGTTATAACCTTCAGAAGCGCAGCGACTGACTTGGGACTTTCCAACTCTGGAAGCGTGCTTGTGACCTACGACCGCTCTACCGGAAAGTATACACAGCTAAACACCGACTCAAACGGTACACCCAGCAATGGTACGCCCTACTGGTCTCGAGTTCACCCTAATGGAAGATTTGCAACTTTCTCCGACGACGGGACGAATCTGGTCTCGAGCACTACAACACAAGTGGCGCAGACTTTTTTTAAAGACCTCGTCAGCGGCGCAACAATCCTCTTAAGTTCTACTTCAGCAGGAGTTCCTGGTGATGACGTCAGCGGAACAGATCAATTTTTCACTTCCGTTAGTGGTATGCTTTCTATAGGCGCGGCGGGATACACCTCCCGCTCAGTCTTCGCGACCTTCTCGTCAGCGGCAACTAATTTGGCATCGGTGGGAATTCCAAGTCAGGAGCGTCAACTTATTTATCGAGCTCCGATAACTCTCCCAGCTCGAACGCTGCGGTCGGGCGGCCGGATCGAGTCTCCTCCCGACGTGAGAATCCTCAAGATTTTTAGTCGAAGAAGAGGTGCTCAGGTCCGAATAGACCTGACGCTTTTTGAAATTGGGGACTCCTCTTTTGCTACCGCTTCCACAGTCTCGGCCTCTGCTACTAAGATTGGTGTAAAATACGAGCTTGAGATTAGAAAAGTAGGCAGCAGAAACGTAACTAGGCGAACCCTCACTCGGAATCGAGTCACTATCTCTCGACTCACGCCAGGTCGATACTCCCTACGCTACCGAGCAACTGCGACTAGCGGTCGAAAAACTATCAGAACAGGATACAGTCCAAAGGCCAGTGTTGTCGTTCCCTCGACATAGGCCACATTAATGACGCGGTTAATCAACCGACTGCGCACTTAAAAACATCGCCCGCTCAAGCGCCACGAAAAAGCTCTGATAAGGTTGGGGGTCCGTTACTGCGTGAAGGTTGTACTGCGCGTTAGCACGAACCACAACTTGCATTTTTCCCTTCGCTCGGACAGTCACCGTCATCCGAAGCGCATAGCCATCAAGTTTAGTGGCGGTTACCGTTCCGAGATCGAGATCCGCCTTATCTACCACAAACCCCAGGTCTTGCAGCGTCGCGATAGCTGCCCGAAGGGTCTTTTCTATGTCCGAAGTGTCGAATGCGCGGCTCTGAATCTGGCGAGTCTGTACTTGGCTCTGCGCAGAATCAAGCAATCGTTGCTGCGCTGGCACGCACCCAAACAGGGAAACAAGTAACACCACCCCAAACCCACTCAATACCGACTTAAAAATCTTCATATACCGAAGGCCTCTAAAAAGAGCGATTTCGAAAGCTTTGAGAAAAACTCCTGATATAACTCTGGGTTTTCCAGACTCTCTAGGCGAGAAATGTTGCCCGTGTCGTCCCACACCGTGCGCTGAAATGTTACTCGCACAACACTCTCATGCGCAGAAGTGACTCGTGTTACGAGAGAGGCCCGAATCTTCTGGTTCCGGTCGATTGGCACATCGCCGCCCCCAAACACTCCGATCACAATACGACCAGTTATCTGAACGGGATCCGTGGCATCTCGGTCCTTTGAGCCGACCAGAACCCCTAACTTCGTCTCAGACTCGTCAATTTCAAAGCCAAGGTCTTGCAACACACCTAACGACGCCCGAAGAATCTCCTTCTCATCACCTGTTTCAAAGCGTCGCGTTTGTAAGCGCCGAAGAGCTAGTGCTTCTGGCTGTAAAGATAATGCATCTGGCGGAACCATCGGAACACAACCCTGGCAAAGGGCCAAAAGGGTCAATAACCCGATAAGTCGCAACTCTAGTCTTCGGCGCACCGCAAGCACTCCTTAGAACTGTGACGAATGATAAGCGAAGTCCCGAACTTTTTTCGACGCGTCGAACTTCACGATCACGGTGAGGGTTTTTTGTGTAGTTGATGTTGCTCCACTGCCGCCCGAGTACGACGGAAGCAATCCTCCACCCACACCACCACTTCCAAGGTCGGCGCCACCTAATATCAAAGTCGCGATCCCCCCGTTGTCAGCAGAATAGGCCCGCTCTGTCGAAATCTTGTCGTAAATCCACGTCTCTTGACGATTCTCGTCAGTGGTCACCACATTTGGGGCGCCCAGGACTGAAGCCACTTCCGCTCCCGACATTCCGACTCGAATTTCCCGTTGAACCTGGCCGACTGTCAGCGCTGATCGGCGGTCACCCGAAACCGCATCACGGTGGTACTGCGCACCCGCACAGGCCGACAGGCTGGCCACTACTATAAAAGCACCAACAGGACTAATTATTCTCATACCTTCTCTCTCCTACTCGTTGCGATACTAAGTCGCGTACTCCCTCTTCACAAGGACTTTTCCCTTGGACTCGAAAGCAAAGGAACTATTCAATAACGAGATAATTTCGTATGCTCCTCACCAGTTTGGATGCCTAATACGTAACGTTGCACATCGAACAGCCGGGGGCTCTATGAGATACTTCACACTAGTTCTATCCATTACTGGGGCGCTTCTGTTCTCGACGGCATCTGCACTCGCTTCGACTCCAGTGCCAACTCCACACTCGGCACCTCATCGCCACCCCGATGCAGAATCTTCCAAGGTTTCGCCAGCTTCGGCCACGCTGACGGCGGAACTTGAGAAACCCGTCACCCGACCTGAGTCTAGCGACCTACCTGCGCCACCCCTGGGTCAGGACACCGGAGGGCTAGACGACGTGGGAGATGTGGGCGGAGATTTTGAGGAGTAGCATTCGCAAATAGTCCGCTAACGCACTACCCGACTCCGGTTTTTAAGGAGTGCGCCCATCGCTGTTAGTAATAGACCTCCGATTACATAAGTCGACGGCCCAGACCACTGCTCCGACCAGAGCGGCAACCGAACATCCTGTGGATTTCCGGGATCAACCAACACTCGAATAGTGTCACCAGCCTCGATCCGTTGAAGCATCGGCATATGAGTAACCCCTCGGTGCGTCCCTCCATCTGGAGTTACATACGACAGGTGCAGCGGGACCTTCTGACGGGGCTTGGGAGGTCCTGGTAGCTCTTGAACCGAATCAACCGTGGCCCCCACCTGCACCGCTCGACTAATAAAGAGACTTGTTTCGAGCCCCCTCCATGCGCCTAAGCCGACCAGGGCCAGACCTACAACAAAAACGATTCTCATACCAAGCTCACGCCCGTCTCAATCCAAGCGATAAAACACGCTGAAGCAGCTCCTCGTACGACCAGCCATGCTTCAGCGCTGAGTCTGAAAAATCCTCATTATGGGCTATCTCAGGATTCGGATTTGCCTCGATCACAAAAACCTCGCCATCTTGCCTCAAGCGAAGGTCGATACGAGCATATCCCGTCAGCCCCAGCGCTCTGTATGTCCGCTTACAAACACTCCGTATTTTATCCGCAAGCTCCTCTGAGAGGCCTTCAGCCTGACGGCTGACGATACCGTGCTTCTTTTGGTAGTTCGGGTCCCACTTTACCTTGCGCGTTGCAATCCGTGGGGCATCACTGGGCATTTTTTCGAAGACCAGCTCCCATATCGGGAGCACCGTAAGGCGCTCGGACCCGATAATGCCAACGTAGAGTTCGCGACCATCTATGTACTCCTCAACGATGACATCTGTTCCATACTTATCGTGCATGAAGCGAACACGCTCCTCTAGTTCTCCGTCGTTCTGCACCACAGACGCCTGAGATATCCCCAAGGAGGCCTCTTCTACCTGAGATTTTACGAATAGCGGCAGCGCCAAGTGTTTTGGGCGCCGAACTTTGCGACCTCGAGAGAAAACTACAAAGTCTGGCCCAGGGATTCGGTGATAACTCAGTACTTTTCTGGTGAGTGCTTTGTCTCGCGCGAGAACCATGCCCCGCGGGTTACATCCCGTGTACGGGATCGGAATTAATTCGAGGTAACTGACGATGTTTGAGTCGTACAACGGCTGATCGTGAAACTCCTCGAGTAGATTGAAAACTATATCTGGCTTAAATTCTTCGACCGCTGTTCGTATGACTCCTAGGTCATAGCGCACTCCGAGCATACGCACTTCGTGCCCAAGCTTGTTAAGTGTGGCGAATACGTACTGCTCGGTCCGCCACTCCTCATCGTGAAAGGAGCGCGGATTGGGAAGGTCGATGGGCGGAACGAGATCTTCGTGTGTCAGGCAGAGAACCTTGAGCCTCTTCATAGGGCGACTCGGTGGCGACCACTGTGCAGATAGTTCATGGTTTGTACCGTAAGCAAAACGGTGAACTGCTTCAGCGTATCTTCTTCAGAGAGCATAAGCCGTAGTCCCAACTCAGAACACCGAACAATCATCGCCTCAAGCACCTTATCGATAGTATATTGGTAGGTTCCAGTCCAGCGGGAAACTACAGCACGTATATTTCGCTGCTTGCGACGTATGAACGATCCTGCAAGCGGATTTTTCGAGAACTCGGGCCTGTCGGAGAATAAAAAGCGGAGATCTTTGTCATAAAAGCTTGGATGTTCGTGCCCATACTTCCTCCTACGGTACTCATAATGCTCTCCAAGCGTTTTTGTGATTCCATCGAGCGGATCCAGAGTCTTGTTGTTGCTCACGGGCGGAGTTTTTCCGGCTATATCGCCCATGAGCTGATCCATATACTCGAGCTTCTTGAGAGCCTTCCCCCCCCTGTAGCGCTCCCGCCACTGAGAGTTTGGAGTAAGCCATACGGCAAAGGTCTCAGCGAAGTCCTCGTCAGGATGACTCTGTGCGTACCACGGATCGAGGTGCAGCACGAAACTCTTGCTATAGGGGCGAGGCGAATAATACTCGGGATATGGAACAGATGACCGTCCAAACACCTTGCGTCGCTGTTTCTTCAAGCGAAGACGAAAGGCATTTTCTATGGCGTGTCCTATCTCATGTCTAAGGATTTTGAGACACCATGCTTCATCGCCACCCTCTACTTCAAGAAGCTGCGACTTCTCTAAACGCTCAAGCCTCGGATGCGCGAGATAAAATGGCACTGCAATACCCGGGATGCCATCTGGGCAAAACCATTCATCGGCCAACCAGTAATGTGGCGCAAAGAGAAGGCGTCTCTCGGCTAACTCCTGATGCACCCGTGCGATTCGCGCCTCTAGCACTGTGCCTTGTATCGAGAGGTTCAGGTCGCACATACGAACCTGCAGAAGCTCCTCATCAGATAGATCTACCCACCACAATCCTTCTCTGCTCTGCTGCGCCGCACCTCGACCTGTAGTCATGCTAGAAAACTCCGCGCCGAACCCCTTCAGTCGAAGCGTGGCGCTCACACGCAATCTTTCCGATCTCTTGACTGGAATCCTCAAACCAGCTGCCAAAAGACAATGGGCGTCGCGCTCGCGCCTCTACATCTCCACGACGCGCGCTCAATTCGAGCACCGCACGCTCCCCTGCAGAGACTACGAATTGGCCCGAGCAGCCACCTGTCACAGTAGTCGTGGGACATTCAGCTCGAAGGTCGTCGCAGATATCCGAAACTCGCAATCGGTAGCGAAGCGAAATTGTATGTGAGCCCGGAGCAAGCTCTACCGTCTGTAAAGAAGCGGAAACGCTATCGGCATCAATAGTAGCCGACACGACTTCAATCGATGGGTCTGTGCGAGAAAACGAAACTGAGGCGACTTCGTCTGGGCGTAAATGTGCAGCCGATGGCGCTCGCACCACGCAACCTGAAACGACTACTACCACTAGTATCTGAACAAGGTGTCTCATGCGTACCACCCTCACACTCAATCCGCACCCTCGACTCCTACACAGCTTGCCAACGCAGCTCTATAGCGAGCACTACCCTTTGTAACAAGGTCGCACGTCTCCGACGCGGCATCGAACACGAGAAAAACCTTCTTCTGTTCGAGCTGAGCCAGGACCGCAGCTACCTTGCTCTCGAGGCTAAAATCAGTAGTCCCATACTCAGTTCCCTCGCGCGTCACGAACTCTTCAATGACCGCCCGGAGAACATCGCTCGGTACAGCAGTGTGTGGAATGATCACTTTGCACCTCGATGATTCGCTTAATGATGATGCCCTCCTGGGCCATGCGCGTGCCCATGAGAGAGTTCTTCCTGCGTCGCAGCCCGAACACTGACAAGCTCGACCTCAAAATGAAGATCCTCGCCGGCTAGAGGGTGGTTAGCATCCAAGACCACAGACTGATCGGTCATCTCGACGATACGAGCTGGAATGACGTGTCCCTCTGGAGATTGCAACTCTATAATTTCACCGACACCAACCGTCTCCGGCAAAGTCCATTCACTCTTGCCTACGGAAATAACGAGTTGATCCTGTCGGTCGCCGTAGCCATCCTGCGCTGCTACTACCACGGAAAATTGGGCGCCAGGAGCCTTACCAAGCAGAGCAGCCTCTAAGCCAGAAACAATCTGCCCGTAACCATGGAGGTAGGCTAGAGGCTCCGAACCAGATGACGAATCAAGCACCTGACCGTCCTTATCCTTCAGGGTATAATGAAAGGAAACTACCATGTTCTTGGCTACTAAATTCAAGCTGTCCATTCTCTCTCCTTAGATTGCTGAGACAGCCATAATGAGGGCCATATACGCTGCCGTGCTCAAGACGGGACGCTACCATACTCTGTAGGGTAACTGTCTCTTATACACATCTGACGCTGCCGACGATAC
>OMII01000136.1 GCA_900299055.1 Pseudomonadota bacterium
AGCTTTGAGTGATCGCGATATGTCAGATATTTCTTGCTCTCGGGAGTGACTGTAGGCGGGGCTTCGTAGAAGCTGCAAGTAGTCGACTACAATCAGGCCGAGTGGGTGATCGCGATGCAGTCTTCGCGCTTTAGCCCGAACTTCTGTGATAGTCAGGGCAGGGGTGTCATCGATATAGATCTCTGCCTCTGATATTCGACTCGCTCCATCAACGATTCGAGCAAAGTCTCGCTCGGTTAACTCCCCCGTCCTTACCTTCGAGTTGTTGATACGAGACTCGCTGCACAGCATACGAAGCACGAGTTGTTCTTTCGACATTTCGAGTGAAAAGAACGCTACGGGCTTGCGGTGATAAATTCCAACGTACTGACTCCATCCAAGCGTGAGCGCAGTTTTTCCCATCGCGGGACGGGCCGCGACGATAATCAGGTCTGAGGGCTGGAAGCCGGCCGTGAGCTTGTCTAGTTTCTGTAGTCCACTGGGGACGCCAGTTACGGGCTCTTTCTGGTCGTAGAGTTTCTCAACGAGTCTAATTGAGTCTTGTACAACATCGCTTACTCGTGAGAATGCAGCGTTGATACGAAAATCTGAGACTCCGAGAATTCGTTGCTCAGTCGAATCTAGGAAATCCTCAATTTCGCCCTCTAAGTCGAAAGCGGAATTGATGATGTCGTTCGACTCGTGGATAAGTCGCCGCCGAATAGACATCTCTTTAATTACTCGTGCGTAGTATCCCACGTTCGCAGCGTTAGGAACCGCAGATGCGAGATAGGAGAGCGCTTGCGCTCCTCCAACGTTTTCTATCTGTCCCATTGCTCGCAACTGCTGACCAAGGGTGACGATATCGATGGGCTCACGCTTATCAGAGAGGGTTGCCATTGCTTCGAAGATGGTCTGGTGCGAGGCTTTATAGAAATCCTCTGCACGGATTCGCTCTAAGCAGATGTTAATTGCTTGATTGTCGAGCAGGATGCTGCCGAGAACGGATTCTTCGGCCTCAAGAGATTGAGGAGGCATTCGACCCGCTGATTGTGGTGATTGAGGAGCGTTGCGTCTCTCTCGATCTCTATCTCGATATCGCCGTGTGTTTTCCATACTTCAGTGGCAGGGCTTGTAGGGCCGGTCCCGTGCAGGCGATCGGCGGCAGTGACCCAGGAGTATCCGGCAGAGGGGCTGTTAGGTCAATCGCAAACAGCCGTTTGTATTGATTGTTGCTGCGGTACGGTCGTGGTTCCAAAAGAAACGCCCCTCCCAAGAAAATAGCTGGTTCTTCCGATAAGTTAAGCTAAAAAGGCTCAGTCGGTGTCGTCTTGGGACGTCTGTACTGAACACCGACTTCACTAGGCAGTTGAATTCCTACGAGTTGATTCGGTTCGGTCGCTCGGGGTGTTCTCCCGGAGCAATTTCCCTACGATATGTGTCGTCGAGGATGTCCAAAGTGGCGGTCGAGGAAGCTGCGTAGCTCTGACCGGTCGAAATCTACTCCGACAGCTCCAGACCCCGAAAATGATAAGCTTGATAGGAGGGAGTCGAAGAGATGGAATGCACGTACCAAGGTTGATCTATCCTCTTGTGATGCCATAACCGAGAGGCCGCACTCGTAGCGACGTGACCTGTCATAGTCTGGTCGATATGTCGTGTCATCGAGGCGCACGTTGGGCGTGACCTCAATTCTTGTCACTCTCCCATGATCAATGAGGAGGGTGAGCTGGTACGGTTCGCTAGTAAGCCCCAATGTCACTGAGACTCTTCCTTCTCCCACTGAATGTAATCTGCAGTCGTCAGGGTTGCCGCAGCTGATCTCGGAATATTTCTTTATGAACAGGGTGCCGACATTGTACATCCTGTGTCCTTCGATATCGTGTAGCGTCGGGAGTGCGCACGCGTATGGGTCGCCTGAAGTGCTCATCCAGCTACCGGTATCCTCCATCGCTACGGTGTCATTCAGGAGTCGCTGCACACTGCGCATACCTTTCGAAGGCTGGCTTGCCATCGTGTCGACCAGGTCATGAAGAAAAGACTCGCGGTCCGCGGATTCAGGCAGCGCTTGTCGAGAGACCACAGCGGTTACTCTGCCCCCGAGGCGATTGACGCCTATGATTTCTAGGTTGCCATCTGGTTTGAACTCAACATCAATCTGATCGAGTAGGTGCGGGCTTGTTCGCTTCAGCTTGCGATCCGAGAGTGAGAGACGAATGGAATGAATCCCGTGAGACATTCGCACGATGTCTTCAGAGTCTCCCGGGATAACAGACGCGATAGTAACCGCGGAATGAGCGCGAAGTGAGTCGGCGAGGTTAGTCCCGATAATAGATTCTAGTGGGGCGGCAACAGGCATGGGTATAGCAGCTTTGAGCGCTCGTAAGCGCTGAATAGCATCGAGACGGACCTCATCACTGTCATATGTGGCGAATTGCCGAGCTGCGCTAAGAATCTCTTGTCTATGCTGATTGCCTGGGTCACTCAGATCGCCTTCCTGATCTCGAAATACCCACGAATAAACTGCCGGAAAGTCTGAGGTGTCGCTGACGAGCGTAACAAGAGCAAAATGCCGACCAGCACCAAAGTGCATTCGCGCGCCCGAAAGCATCTCGTAGGTAGCATCCCATGACGGTAGGTCGATTGAACCGTTTGCGATAAGGGTGTCTACCAGACGTTCCTCTTCTGTGTCCGGCTCCCGAGAGAGCGACTCATTGGCTGAAAAACTCGGAGGAGCCTCAGAGACAAGAAGGTATCTCTGCAGCTCCTCTGAGCCTCGTAGCCAGAGCACCTCCATAGCATTGTAGGTTTGTATCAGCAGATCACGTCGTATCTCTTCGTCGGAACAGAGTTCGCGGTTCTTGGTGGTGCCGATCTCAAATAGCTGTTTTGTGACCTTGTCATCTTCATCTGTCATTGACAGGTCAAGCACGACACGCCCGGCGTCGATGGACATACACGACTCAAGCCTAACGTGGTTCGAACCTTCTAGTTTTGCGCAGAAGAATCGCGACGTCGCCGCTTCGGGATTTGTCAGGTACTCACCGAAGGAGGGGATAGCATAGCTCATCGGCGGAACGACCGTCTCTCCTCGAGCTCGGTCAAGGATTCGCTCCGGGACCCACGCTACAAGATGCTCCGCGACAGTTGAGTTCCATAGTGCCCTGGCGGCTTGTAGGGGCGAGATCTCTTTGCTCTGAGCAAATGTGAGTACGTTCTGAATGTGTTCACGTACGTCCGTTGGAAGAGAGCCCGTCAACCTATACACAGCCAGGTCTTTTCCATTGGGGAGTCGCACGACTGCCGATACGTCAGAAAAACTCTCGGTTGCCTGCCCATGGTGTTTCGTGAAGCTGATTCGTACTCTTGAATCTAGAGGGTCTCTGATGACAACAGTCTCAGCAAAGGCGAATGGTACAAACGACGCACGGACGCTACCCCATTCAGCCATCGGCAAACGAGGCCGTCGCACGGTTGCAACACCGCTGCTATCCCCGCTACCTGATGTGCGCTGTTCCGTTAACACGAGTCTCCACCTACACGAACTTCGCGACTACATATCGCGTGCGAAGTGTTACTGCTCTGGGAGCGGCGCACAAGTGCCGCGGAGAAAAATTAACCGAGAATTGAAGATATCTAACAATGATTCGCCTCGAGGCGCCAGTGAAAAATACCCTCGTATGCCCCTAGAAGGACTGATAAAAGCTATTCGGCCTTCGATGGATGACTGTTAATCTCTCCAGATGGTCTCTGAATCCGAGAGATCCATCCACTTGGCAGCTGACTTTAGGACGTCGCCTTGATTGAACTGTCCAAAGTCAGCGGTGGTTGTATCAGCGCCGAGATCTTTAATCATGCTCATGGGGTACGACAGCTCTCGACTTGGGCATACAACGACCACGGAGCGCTTAACGGAGACCAGCGATGAATCAACTTTCAGTAGGGGGCCTGTCCCTCGCGCACTCTGGTCTGAGGTCGCTTGAGCGATATCATCTTCGGTTAGCTCAGCTCGTCCGTGTCGCGGACTGGACATCGCTGCCCGCGCAGCCTGAAATTCGATTGGCAGATATTCGTTTTCTTTACTGAAGGATGTTAGGCCCAAGGAAAACGCCACCATGTCAGCGGCCATCTCTAAGTCCACTGTGACCTGTCTGGTGATTCCTTTTGGGGGGAGGCGTTTAACTATTACTGACAAGCCGGCCTTGGCTACTGCGTCAAGAAAGGCGCGCTGTCTGGAGTCGTCTTCGTATGGGATGAGCGTGTAGTAGCGCGCGACTATGGGTTGCAGCCCTGAACTTACACCTCGCACGAGAGCGGTCATGTCGACCTTGCGGTTGATACGACGCGTTGCCCTGTCGAGCCCGGTGCCGTCTATAAACAATCCAACAACCCGCCGTTCTTTCTTCTTAACAAAACCAGTTCCTAGTTCTTCAAACTTCATATGACCTCTTGTTGCGGGCGCCCGATACGCAGAGCCTGTGCGCTTAAAACGACTATCTACCCGTATAGTTCCGGGGAGTATAGCGCATTGCCAGACGCGAGGCTAGCGGCCATATGGCTGATTTGGTTGTGAATTTCAATGTTGTGGGTACGCCAGTTTCAGTTCGGTAGAGGTTTATCTGACCTCAACTCTCGTGCCGACAGTTACCATCGAGAAGATCTGTTCCATCTGATCGGTATTGAGTCGGATGCCGCCGATCTCTTCCATCCAGACGGGTCCGCTGTGAATAGGCGTGGAGTCATTTAGAAAGATGGTTTTGGAGCCAAGCGCCGCGCGTTTGAATCGTTCTCGGCTACCTTCGGCAGGTACCGCAAGAGAGCGTCTTAGAAAGTAGTCTCGCGGAGCGTACCACAGAGAGTTCTGCTCTTTCTGGGTCACTGAGAACGAGCCTTCGGGTAAGAGTTGTGCACCTTCAGACTTAATTACCAAGGGCGCTGAGCCTGGCGATATCGCGGTAAGCGTTTTGTCATTTCGCGAGATGATAAGGGTATTGGTGTTTGCCGACTCGACTGTCTCCGAGAGGGTGGGCCGCAGTGAAGCTCTGGGCGAGGAGGTGTCGGGGGTCGAGGTTGATGACTGGGAAACGGCGGGTACGGGCCTTGATAAGCCGAGGGACCCGTTTTGAAGCCAGGCTTTGCCGCTCGAGCGGTCGGATGTTACCCCGCAGGCATTTAGAGATGACGCGATAAGCAGTGCGGCGTAGGTACGACGCAAGACACCTGTGGGGTTTCGCCAGTCCTTGGAAGCTCTTAGAGCCAACATTTTACACCTGCATACGGCAACTGCCGGATAAAACCTTCTCGTGCGGATCCTCCGCCTATCTCCTTCAAACGGCGGGCAACACCCCGTCGTCGCAGTAGATACAGTTGTTATGATGCAGAGAGGTGGAGTTACAGGACGGAAAATCTGAGGCGAAAACAGAAAAATGGGCGTGTGAACGAGCTTTGTTTTAAGAGCCGAGACGATAGTTGGATGGTGCGACCGTTAATTGTTCTAGTAGGTTATGTCTAGTGGGCTTGTCTCAGGGGGTCCGAGACCATTGCTCGCCTTGCCTGTGCCAGAGACTTGGGGTGTACTTCTCGCTGGTAAGCCGCTCCCGATGACGTAAAGCCTCATCGGTGCGGTTGTTTGCAACTACTCCCGATCGGAGGTGGTGTTTAGACCACCTGCGAGTGTCCAGAAGGGACGTTCGTAGAAAGTAACTGCGACGCTGTTGTCGGAGGACGCTTGATGCGCCTCGTGGGTGATTCGTTGTTTTCGGGTTGCCGGTTAACGGTCAGAGAGAATAGTTGCGAGGATTTTTGATATGTCATCCATTCGGATGCGGACCGGTTCTTGGAGGCTTATAGCTCCAAAATTGATACGGGTCTGCGCTACAAGTAGTCTGTTGGTAGTGAGCCTGCTCGTCACAGGTTGCGGCCTTCGCTCTGGTCTTCTCAGTCCAGGGGGTGAGGGTAACAACGCCGCGAAGGTGCTTACGGCAGACGAGGCTCTCCTGTTCGATTCCTCCCGAAGGCCAGCAAAGCAGATTTATGTGAAGTCGTCTCGGGTTCTGCCTGATGTGAACCTTGGAGTGACTCCAGAGGTTCAGCGTGAGCTAGACCGTTTCATGGGGCAGGAGCGCTCGACGGTTAACGACATTTTGTCAAAAGGTGCCGATAAGTTCGGTCCGATGGTGAAAGTTTTTGAGGGGCAGGGCATACCTGCTGAGTTGATATCGGTCGCTGCGGTAGAAAGCGGACTTAATACCCGTGCGGCTAGTCCTGCGGGTGCAAAAGGTATGTGGCAGTTTATGAAGTCCACGGCTCGCTTGTACGGGCTTCGTGTAGACCGCCGCTATGACGAGCGAACGGACTTTATTCGATCGACTGAAGCAGCTGCGAAACACTTGCGTGACCTCTTCATAGTTTTTCAGGATTGGCATCTTGCGCTAGCTGCCTACAACGCGGGAAGTGGAGCGATAAATAAGGTTGTATCGAAGACGGGTGGATTCGATTATTGGGCTCTTGCCCGAGGCGGACATCTGCCAGGTGAGACGAAGCGATTTGTCCCCCGAGTCATAGCGTTGTCTCTCATTGTGAATGACCCAGATAGGTATGGCTTCGAGGGCTTCAAGGCCGTTGGATAGCCGCTACGGAACCCCTCTAGCGACGATACCTTCGTGAGATGTCACACCGCTGCAGATTTGCCGCGCCCCTCTCAGAATCTAACAGCTTGCATTCGTCACTCAACGATATTCCGAATCTCTTCGAGGCGCTTTGGAAATACTTCGGCTGTCAGCACTTCACAGCCACGGGCGGTGACCAGTACGTCATCCTCAATCCGCACACCGCAGGCTGGAATCTTGCCCGTCGGTTTGCTGAAATAAAGCCCCGGTTCGATAGTGACGACCATTCCTTTTTCAAGAATCCCGAGTGAATCACTAGGCCCAGGACCCACGTCATGGACGTCGATTCCCAACGAGTGCCCAATTCCATGGGGAAAGAAGGGTTTGTATGCGCCCTTCTTCAGTAGCTCGCTGATGTTGCCACGCAGTACCCCGAGTTGTTTAAGCCCATAGGTTAATTCCCGCGCAGCGACCGCGTGGACGTCTGTCATACGGACTCCGGGAGCGACGGCACGAATGGCGGCTTCTTGGGCGTGCAGAACACATTCGTATACCGCTTCGAGGGGCGCCTGAGTCTCGGAGCTTACTGGGATGGTGCGACTGACGTCGCAGGCATACATATCAAGTTCGCAGCCCGTGTCGATCAGAAGTAGTTCTCCCTTTCGAAGTTTCCTGGACAACTCATGATAGTGGAGTGTCGCCGCTGAACTGCCGGTCGCAACAATCGTATTGAATGCGGGCTCTGCGTTGTGCAAACGATAGAGATATTCGATCAGCACGGCAAGCTCACGCTCCCTAATGCCAGGCTTAATAAATTGAGCGGAGTGCAGCAGTGATGCGGAGGTGAGGTCTGCCGCTTTTCGAATAAGTTCGATCTCGGAGGCATCTTTAATGCACCGCAAGCGAGAGGTGAGGCGCTCGGCCTCTATGACCGATCCGGGAAGCCCTCGGAGCGCGTGAGGCGAGCGCTCAGCAAAATCTTTTCTGAGTTGCGCGCTCACTGTGCCCGGAACTGATTGTAGGTATGCGGTATCAGTGCCCCGAAGGAGTTGTCGCACGGCACTCAAGGGGTCTTTCGACAGTAGTTGTGTAGCGCCGATTTCTCGAGCGAGAGATTTTGTCGAGGGTTGAGCGCCGTCCCATACCTTTTTGAGAGGGTCTTCGGGAGGGGCTACTATTACCACTTGTTCGGCGGCGTGTGGGCGAAGGACTAGTATTAGTGATTGATGGGACGTTCCCGTAAGGTAATAGAGATCGCTATTCTGTCGGTAGGGAAAGTGTGTGTCTCTGGATCGAGTAGCGGGTGGATTGCTTGATAGCACGAGTGCCTGGGAGGTGGGGGCGCTCTTAAGGAGTAAAAGGGCTTTTTTAATTCGCTTGCGATAGATCTCGTTCATAGGGCCTTTTCGATAGAAGTATGATGCATTTGCGCCTTGATAGGGTGGCTTGTTTGGCGCGATCAGCTCCTTTTATCTGGATTGTAGTTTGTGTACTCTCCCGTCAGGCAGAGTGTTTATACGCTACAGCTTTCATTGGTAGTGTCTGCCATAAGCGGGGGTCTGAAAAGAAATTTTTAGCCCTTCAGGACGATAAAAATAAAGTTTGAGAGATGTTCCGGTCGGCCGAGTGAGGGTTGGCAAGGA
>OMII01000137.1 GCA_900299055.1 Pseudomonadota bacterium
AGACATATCGGCGGTTCCAGTACTGAAAGCTCGTACGCACCTACCGATATTCATCGATCCGTCACACGCTGCCGGTGTCCGTGAGCTAGTTTCTCCGCTCGCGCTTGCCGCCAAGGCTGTTGGAGCTGATGGCATCATCGTAGAATTCCATCCAGAGCCAGAAAAAGCTTTGAGTGATGGACCGCAAGCTCTGCGTTTCCCTCAGTTCGAGAAGCTCATGGCAGACCTGCGAAAATTGGAGGTTTAGGACGTGAAACACATCTCTCTAACGACCCGAGGCACGAGTGTACAGTCCTCGATTTTGTTGGGTCGCGGTATCGCATCACGAGCAGCTGAGCTCTTAGAGACTACTCAGTTTTCATCGATAGCGATTATCTCTGACGACGGAGCACCGGCAACTACGAATGTTGTTATGTCAGCGCTCTCTGTACCAGAGAATCGACATCTAAGATTGCCGGGCGGCGAACTGTGCAAATCCGTGGATACTCTCTCTCGAGTATGGGAGTTCCTCTCTTCGTGCCATCTCGATAGGCAGTCGCTTGTACTGGCCATCGGTGGCGGCGCTATCACGGACCTCGTCGGTTTCGCTGCGTCTACCTACATGAGGGGGGTAGCGTTTGTGGCGATTCCGACCACACTCCTTGCGCAAGTCGACGCAAGTATAGGCGGGAAAACGGGCATTAATTTGGGTGGCACCAAGAATATGGTCGGAACAATCCGCCAACCACTAACTGTCATCATCGACACCGAGGCGCTCTCAACGCTTCCAACGCGTGAGCTCCGATCTGGCTTTGCAGAGATCGTTAAACATGGCCTGATCGCCGACAAATCCTATTATAAACGTGTAACCTCGCGGCCGTGCACAGACTGGTCAGCTGAGGAACTCGTAGAGATTCTCGTTAAGTCCTGCCAAATTAAGTGCGCTACTGTTGAAGCAGACGAATGTGAATCAGGGGCCAGAAAGAGTCTCAACTTCGGTCACACACTCGGTCATGCAATAGAAGCACTCGCCTTACGCCAAGGGGAGCCTATGACACACGGAGAAGCAGTCTCAATCGGAATACACGCCGCGACATTTTTATCCCGCGCTGTTGGAAGGTGTACGACCACTGAACTTGAGGAGGTAGTGAACGGATTAAAGGTTGTTGGATTACCAACAAGTCTTGCAGTCGCTCAGGCAGAACACGAACTGCTCGAGCTAATCACCCACGACAAGAAGAACATTCGAGGAGAGTCCCGTTGGACCCTCCTCAATGGCATCGGCTCCTGCGTCTGGGACATTCCCCTCACTGGCGACCTCGTTCGTCAAGCCATAGCGGCTGTTCAGCCCTCCTAGCTACTCTTATGTCGCACATTAGACTCTACTCTAGCGCCACACCACCTCATGCCTCTATCGCCGTCCCGGGCTCGAAGAGCTACACGAATCGTGCCTTATTGATGGCCGCTCTCGCCAAAGGAAGAAGCCGCCTCCTTTCGGCATCATCAAGTACTGATTGTGATGCTCTCATTGGAGCTCTTCAATCGTTGGGAGTAGAGATAACAAGACCCGACGCCACTACTATCGTGGTGGATGGGGGCCTCGATCATCCGAGCCCCACCACACTAACCATCGATGTTGGTCCCGCAGGCACAACGATGCGATTTCTCACGGCGCTGTGCGCAGCAATTCCCTCAACTACCGTGACGCTGCGTGGCTCGGAGCGTATGCACCGTCGACCGATAGGCGACCTTGTGGACGCACTGCGAGAGGCAGGAAGTTCAATCGAGTACCTTCTGCAAGAGGGCTCTCCGCCACTACGCATTCACTCCTCCTCTCGACTTCAAGGTTGTGGCATTTCCTTGAATGGGTCTACTAGTAGCCAATACATCTCAGCGCTCCTGCTTACCTCACCACTTTTCAGAGATGGTCTTGATGTTACAATCCGTGGCACTCCGATCTCAACATCCTACATAGACATGACGATACAGAGTCTCGCCGACTTCGGGGTCAAGGTTACTCATACTAACTACCAGCGCTTTCAAGTACCCAGCGCGCAAGCATTTCAGGCTCGCGAGTACCAGGTAGAAGGTGACGCATCTGGCGCATCGTATCTTTGGGCACTCGCTGCTGTGTCAAATGGCACCATCACTGTCGAAAACATCAATCCGTTTTCAGCCCAAGGTGACATCAAGTTCCCGCACCTTCTTGAACGAATGGGTTGTTCAGTGTCCACGCACAACCGATCTATAACGGTGACAGGCAACCCTGAGCTGCGTTCAATAGACGTTGATATGTCCCTCATGCCCGACACAGCACAAACTCTCGCCACTGTTGCAGCGTGCGCACAAGGCACGTCAGTGATTCGGGGACTGAGCACTTTAAAGGTCAAGGAAACTGACCGGATCGAGGCGCTACGAGCTGAGCTCGCCAAAATGGGGATCACAGCCGAGACTGGTCCGGACTACATCGCGGTTCACGGAGGCACCCCCCAGCCCGCCTGCATTGCAACCTACGACGATCATCGGATGGCGATGTCGTTCGCGATACTTGTGGGGAGAACGGGCTCCATGGAGATCGACGATCCGCACGTTGTAGAAAAATCGTTCCCTGATTTCTGGCGAGTACTAACAACGCTCGGCGTTCAGGTGGAACACTCCTGAGGCGAAACCTGCTGCACCGCAACACACATCCTCTTGGCGCGCTCCCAAAACGAGTGTAAACACTATCTCATGTACAGAAACCCCGAGATCCTGGAATGGTGCGTCGTCGTTGCCCCTGCACTACTAGCCATATTTCTTCTTTTCCTCCGAGCGCGAAGAATACAGATGTGGTGCATAAAGGTGATTTTTTCTTCTGCGATATCGCTTGTCAGCATAGGACTCACCTTAATGCGGCTTACTGCTCACTGCGCTCCAGTTAGCGTTCCATGCGACGCGCCTCACGTCCTGGCAGCGCGTACTCCTGGTATTAGCGACGTATGCCAACTGTGCGTGACAAATCCCGACTCCTCTTTTTGGCTGCGCGCCAACGCGCTTGAGTTACAAGCTCAAGCAGTAGCAGCCGCCCTCTGTCTGGGGACGAGCCTTTTGGTTACTATTCACTTCATTCTGTG
>OMII01000138.1 GCA_900299055.1 Pseudomonadota bacterium
AAACAAGAGCCTCTCAAGACCGCTCTCTGAGATGAACAAAGGCACGTTTGAGATGAAAGCATCACGTCGAATCGCAGCAAAAAAGGCAGCAAGGTTGAGACTGGTTTCCAACCGTGGGTCAGTCAAGAACGCTGCTCATCTCACAAAACGGCCGATCGAGCAGGAGAGCGACCGAGAATTGAGCCCACTCCAGCAGGAAGCACTCATCATTAAATACCGACTTAAGGCCCGCAAATTAGGACGCAGTATCCTGCGCCGTTGGCACTCTCGTATGGACCTCGATGAGGTAGATAGTATCGTTGATCTTTCGCTGTGTGAGGCGGTAAAGCGATTTGACCCATTCAAGGGCGCAAGCTTCATGACATTTCTCTTCTATCACTTGAAGGGTAACTTGGTGCGTGCAGTTGCTTCTGCGACGGCGGCAAGCTCTCTGCCAGTTCGCTTAGCTGAGTTTGGCGAAGCTTTCAGCGATGAGTTTGATGCGGAATCTCCGATTGCTCATGGTATGAATGCCGTCGAGATAGCGGAAGCTGTCACGAGCCAAGATTCACCACTTCCAGATGAGGCACTCTGGAAGAAGCAACTCAACGACTGTAGCTCACTAGCCTGCGAGAAGTTAGATGCTCTTGAGCGTGAGATCATAAAGCGAATCTTTGTTCACGAGCAGCAGATTATTGATATCGCTGCAGCGCTCGGTTACAGCCGTTGTCACATCTCGCGAGTAAAGAAGAAAGCTCTAGATACTTTGCACGATGAACTCCGAGTGGTTATGAATCACGATGACTATGCGCCCCTTGCCGAGGAGGAGCAGGAAAGTAACGATGAGTTACATAGCCGTATCGCTAACCGGAAGGAGATTCATCGCCGAAAGCCACGTGCCAATTCCCGTCGTGGCGAGGAAGTCGAGCTTGACGAGGCCAAGGCAGCGTAAGACGTTGGGCGGCGCAGCATAACGTATGTTCTTGCTTGCAAGCGTGTTGACCGCGTTCACCGAGCCCGACGCTACGTGCGTACCGCGCTCTTACTTTCACGGTTATACAACACGTCCTGGCCGGCTCTTCGCAAGCTTTGTTCTACGAAGATAGAGTCTAGGGAGCTGTCCTTACTCCGCGTCCGCCGTAATCACAAGCGCATTCGCAGTGCTTGTTCTCCTTGGTTTGACGTAACGAACTATAAGATGCTGATAGTATTGAACGACTCGCCGTAAGATAGCTTGAGCTAGAACATACAATCTCTGTTGTATTACGGGGGTAGTGACTGTTTGGGCGACTCTCTGATGCCCAGTCGTTGGCTACTTCCGTCTCGGATACTTACCCGGAGTCTTACGGAGCTTCTCAACAACAACCAGCTGCCGATGAATATCAGTTCCAGGGATCGCCACAATTCGTGTCTCGGCGGGTCCACCTCCTAGTTCTGAAACGAGTGACTCTGTACCAGATAGCTCTTCATCAGCGCGAGCGCCCTTGAGCGCGATGACACGGCCGCCAACTCGAACCAAGGGGAGCATTAATTCAATCAGTGTCGAGAAGGCGGCAACCGCTCGAGATGTGACGACATCGTAGCGCTCACGATGTTTTGGATCGTGACCAAGCGCCTCTGCGCGAGCATGGAGTCCTACACAATTCGTGATGCCGCACGAATTGGCTGTGTCGGCGGCAAAGCGTACTTTCTTGGCGGTTGAATCGAGAAGGGTAATCTTGGCGCTTGGCAAAAGTGCGGCGAGCGGCACGCCGGGGAATCCCGCACCTGTGCCGATATCGAGTAACGACAGGTGGTCACTATCAGGAAGACAGGTGAGTGCGGTGAGAGAATCGAGTACGTGGAGGCTGACGTAATCCTCTCGAGGAATCCGTGTGAGGTTAAATGAACGATTGGTGATGTCGAGGTGCTCGAGGTATGAGAGAAGTGATGCCACCTGAGTGGGAGAGAGCTCGTAGCCAAGCTCTCGTACACCCGTCAGCAGTTGCTTCTCTTCGTTGGTCACAATCACTACTCCGTTAATCGCTCAGCGAGTACCGCCCACGTCGTGGTATCTCGAGTGAAGATAAAGATGGTGCCAAACGGAGCTCCGTGTGTATGGCTGGGCAGCTTGAGCTTCTCTCGGATCTCCTCTGGGGATCCCTGATAGTTTCGCTTCTTTATCTCGGTTCTGTTTGTCCACGCAAGGCCCGCAAGAGTGCTTTTCAGGGATTTGATGTGAAAGGGAGCGGCTTGAAGGATTCGAAAGCTCTCGTACCACGGTGAAGGGCTAGGTTTGGTAAGGGTAATGCCGTAGGTCACGCGCGGATCGATTGTAGCGATGGAGCGTTCAGCGAAGAAACAGTGAGCATACTGACTTCGGTTGATAACCCCATGCGGCTCTACGATAAATCCCTCGAGCGAGTCAGCAACGGCTGGTAGCATCGTTGTGTTTGCGCTGGGTTCCCATGTGACATGAGCGTCGGCGAGGTGCGCGCTTGAGTCTGCTATAGGGGCACCAAACCAAAGTGTCTGCTCAAGGCACTCATCACCGAAACCAATGAATTGACGAGACCAGCCACGCTCGCTCGCGTCGACGAAAAGACCAGGACTCACCTTAATGGCGCGAATACCACCGATGTCTTGCGAGAGGAGCCACTCAAGAGGGGGGCTGTAGAGCTCTGCGTCTTTGACGCGTGTTCCCTCTTTTGTTCGTCTGGCTGGATCTGCGAAAAACGCGTCGAACTGAGTTGGATCGAGTAGGGGAATAACATCGGCCGCCTCTCCCTGAAGGAAGGTAACATTTGATATCCCCTGAACGGCTAGATTGTGTTTTGCCACTTCGAGCCTCGTTGGATCGGCCTCAAGTGTCGTTATGTGCGCGCACACCCGCGCTAGCGCTGCAGTATCTGAGCCGGTACCGGTGCCGATTTCGAGCATGTGACTACGGCCGCTGAAAAAAGTGGCTCGGTGCTCGGCGATGGTGGCCCGAGAAGCCTGCTCAAGAAGCGCCTTGGTGAAAAGACCCTCTCGGGACCAATCGCCTAGTTTATCGGCTGCAATCTTACGCGACTGCACCGTTTCGGAGACGAGCGATATAGTCTCGTGTCGTACCGCGGGGAATGCGCGCTTAAGCCGCAGCACAAGTTCAGCAAGAGATGGCCGAGGCTCGCACAAGCTCAGCCGCGTTGCCTCAGAGAGGAGCTGTTTAAAATCAGTTGAATCGTCGCCCACGTGCCTATTGTGACCAGTTCTGCGGTTTATTCAACCCATCGTCATCAACAAGACGACGTCGCGCCTGCCCGAAAGTGGCTTACCGAACGAGGGTTGTAACGTCTAAAGCGCTGCGTGAGGCAGAGTTCTCGCGAGCCCAGGTCTTTAGCGTCGATCGTAAGTGACGCTCGAACTCGTCTTGTGACATATCAAAGGCGGTCTCAAAAGCGAGCCCGCGGTCGTAATCTTCTCGGAGGAGTTGAAGGTACGCCGTGACTTTGGTTATGCCGTAGGTTTGCACAACGGCTTGCATCGCCAGAAGGGATTGGGCGTAGGCTGCAGGCACCATGCGCGACTCCAGCTTGGTAAAGCCGCCTTGTAAGAGGTGTAAGGGCACGGGTTCATTCTTCTGAAGGTAGTTTCGTAGCGTGGCACGCAAAGCAGGATTTTCCTCTCCCTCTATCCACTGAGCCAGCCCCTCATCGATCCACCCTGGAATTCGCCCGCGCGAGAGGGCGGAGAGCGCGGCATGAGTATACTCGTGCTTTACCGAGCGATGGATATTGTCCAGATCGATAGGTTGGTTCGTTGCCAAAGGAATAATGATTTCTCCCCGAAAGAACATAGCATTTGTCCACCCAGGGGCGCCGGTGAGCTCATAAAAAGACTGCTCATCCATGAGACGAATCGAGGAGCGGAAGGGCGGGATGCTTCCAAACATCCCTGTGAGCTCGCGATGAGTCTTAGTGAGTTCCTGTGTAACCTCGTCCGCGATATCTGACCAATGCTTTGGCGAAATAAGTGTAAGTCGACTTCCATCTGTGAGGTTCACAGGAGTAAAGCGGAGGGAGTCACCGTCGATGGCCGCCAGGCGCGCCCGCTCCGGTGTGAGGGAGTCGGCGATTGCAAGGCGGATGCACATTGAGAGCACTTGCACTCCAGCAACGATGACGACGCCTCGCATCGTCTGAAGAGCGATCGGACGAACGACGTCTTTCCACTCTTGGATGACGAGTGGAGCCACGTTTTTCGGTTCTACCTGCCGGTCTTTCACCACGCCCTCTCCTCAGACGGTTGAGCGGGGAGGTTGAGCAATCGCTCTTAGCGATCAGCACAACTTCCCCAGTGAAGAGATCATCGGCAGTGCACGCAGCAGAGCTTGAGCGCTTTTCTGTGGTAATCAGAGGATAAGTAGTTGTAATAACGTTACAGGTGGCTTTTGTGTTTTACGTAATTTATCTGCTCTTTCGGCCTTGAATCCTTGTGAAAGCGTGATTAATTTCAGTACAATAGGCTAAGAAACAAATACCTTTTTTCGAGGGCAGCATATGACAGCGGGTTCCTGTAGTAGTGGTGGTAGCAGCGCCAAAAATGCGTGTGGTGATTCGGGTTTTACCCCAACCGACGATATGCCAGTGTTTTTCACGGCGGCAGCAGCAGAGGCTGTGTCGAAAGCGTTGAAAGAAGAGGGCGAGACCGGCGACTTTCTGCGAGTGTCAGTTGTTGGCGGCGGATGCTCGGGATACCAGTACGGTTTGGATTTTGACAAAGAGGAGCGTATGGGAGACCTGGCTCTTGAGTTCGGAGGTGTGAAGGTCGTCATCGATCCAATTAGCCTCGGATACCTCAAGGGAACAGTTGTAGACTACGTCTCGGGTTTGAATGGCACGGGGTTCCAGTTTAAGAATCCAAACGCTAAGCGAACGTGCGGGTGCGGAAGCTCCTTCAGCTAGTTTTCAGAAAAGAACTATCCGCCGAGGATTTAAGGCTCATCGCAGGTGTTGAGTCGTTTGCAAAAGCGGATTTTCTGTCGCCGTCAGTGGGTGCTCTGCGTGGCACGCCTGACGGCGATTCCATTTCTGGTGATAAGTTGTTATGACTCGAACTGAGCAGGCTTGTCAGAGACTTTGTCAGGGAGGTCATATGAACCCTTTTCGTCGTGTGTGTGTGACTCTTGTCGGGGTGGGCATCCTAGGCTGCACGGCGCGAATTGCGCCGACGGAGACGGAGGGCGTTCCGAGTGATCTTGCGCGGGTGAGTGAAATGGGGCTTGAGGTAGCCTCGACCACCCAGGACCAAGCGCGAGAGGAGATTTTAGCTACTCCAACAGTATTCATCGTTGATAGAGATCAGGATTCGTATTCTTGGGACCGCGCGAAGTTTTTTCTCGAAAATTATATTGGGGTCGCGGCTGAGCACTCATCTGTTATGACCAGGGTGGTCGGCAACCGGTTTTCACTCGTAAGTAACCCAGCACAAAAATCATACACCTATGAGGTGGCCAAAGAGATGACCAAAGAGGGTTTCATCTACTCAGTTACGTGCTCTCCGACAAGTGAGGGAGCAGCGTCGCAAGCGGCGCTTAACGCGGGCAGCTTCGCGCGGTTCATTAAAGACGGGAAAATAGAGGTCTCGTTACTACCTGGGCAGCGAGCAAATTAGTAGGCCTAGGTCGAGCGCGACCGCTGGCAGAGGGTGATAGCGCCGTCGCTCGGTGTAACGGCTCTGCTTCTAAAGATCGACCTAGGTTGGAGACGTCGTAAGATGGCTTTGTGAGGTCGCCGACAATAATACCGGATGTGCCGATTTTGTAGAGCGTAACTCCCTAATCTGACATTTTTATCCAGCTGCATCAAAAAACCGGCTAAAGCTTTTCGGTGCAGTGCCGATATCCGTTCTGAGATGTGTCGCGCGGGTGTATGTGCCTTGCGCGTACCATGAATCATTGGAACGCAGCTTCGTGTCTCTCCTTCGTCCACAACTTTGGTCAGGATTCCTGTGCGCGCTTCTCGGGTTCATCCTGTCGAGCGGTGGTGCGATGGCCCAGGTCTATGATGCTACTGGACTGTCACGCATCTACCCGGGCGAGTATGTCGTAACGCTTCCGGCGGGTCGTCCGCACACGACGAGTGGCGCTGAAGCACTTGGGGCAACCCAGACTCTTGAGAGCTATGGCACGATTATCCAGAGTTTGGGGGAACGCACAGTGCTGCTTGGAGCCGCATGGAGGCCTAGCTCAGCGGCTGTGACGGGCTCCGTGGCTAGCCTTGCGGCAACCCTTCGCACCGAGGACCTATTTTGCAAGACATTGTTGGCGCGAAAGGTGGTGAGTTCCTGTTCACCGAACTATGAATTGCGCGTCAACGACATCGCTTTGACAGATCCGTACAGCAGTAATCTCTGGGGGCTTACCAATGACACCGGCATATCGGCTCAAAGGGCCTGGGATATCACGACTGGCTCATCGGATATTGTGGTCGCTGTTGTAGACACGGGCATTGATTATAACCACCCCGACCTCGCGGCCAATATGTGGGTTAATCCTGGAGAGACCGCAGCCAATGGTATTGACGACGATGGTAACGGCTATATCGACGACGTTCACGGAGTGAATACGGTACTCGGAGCAGCCCAGCGCGGCGATCCCATGGATGATAATGAGCATGGCACTCACGTGGCGGGAACAATCGGGGCCGTAGGAAATAACGGTGAAGGGATCGCCGGCGTTAATCATAGTGTTCGTTTGATGGCGCTGAAGTTTATGGATGCCAGTGGGGGCGGGCGACTGTCGGATGCGATAGCGGCACTCGATTACATGGTTTTGATGAAGGTTAGTTTCGGCGTGAATATTCGGGGGTCGAACAACTCC
>OMII01000139.1 GCA_900299055.1 Pseudomonadota bacterium
TACTTTTCGCCCTTCTCAGAAGCATAAGGAAGGTGGTGACGTGTTCTCATTCTGAGGGAATGAGAACACGCTCCTTCCCTAACTACGACTAGCAACCTGAGAGGCGCCGATCGAGGCACTCAATCTCCTGAGTGAGTTTTTCGATTCTAGCTCCTACCATCGCAGCGTTCGCCTTCATGGCATCCGCTGTGGCTCGAAGCTCTGAATGCGCCTCCTCGCCCTGAAGCCCGTCCTCGCTCAGAGATCTATTTAGTTCTGAGAGTGAGGAGGTAATGTCTCGAAGCGTGCGTTGAAGCGCGCTTCGATCGTTTGTCCAGATCTGAATCAGAAGACTCGCATCATGCGAGTGATAGTAGCAGTCCGGACTACAATATTCATTACCGTCCAACCGCGGCGTGAGACCACACCACTTGCAGACGTTGCCCTCGATTCCTTTCGAACCACTCATAAGAACCTCCAATGAAAACCCAAACTAAGAAACACGTCACCACCGCCTCGATACGCTTAACGTAGCGAGGCGGTGGCAGCGCCGGGATAGTAGCGCTCGGATTGTTGGTAGGCAACGCGGCAGAGCTAAAAGCAACCGATAGATCCTGATGGTGCTAGATCCATACGCTGCGCCGATGTTAGCCCTCGCTGCATGCTATGCTGGCTCTGCTTCAGGCTTCGAACTTGAGAAAAGTAACCCCGTACCGGATTCGAACTTACCCAGCCCCGTTCAAAACCTGAGGACTAGATTTGGATCGGGGCAGAGAGCTAGAAAGCGATCTCGTTGCGACTCGGCAGCAACTCCAGGATAGTCTCCGAACTTACCGAGCATATCTGTTATGAGTTGAAAGTGAAGGTGTGGGGGCCAGTCGCCGTTGATAGGAGGTGCCCCTATAGTGCCGATCTGGGCTCCGCGGCTGAGGTGCACCCCCGGTGTCATCCCAGCAAGCGACTCGCGTGAAAGATGTCCATAGAGAGAGTAAAATCTCTCACCTTGAATAGTATGCGCGAGGATTATGGTTGGTCCGTAGTCGCCAAATAGCGCGTTATCCTGAGCGCTGTGCACGACCGCGTCGTAGGGAGTAAAAACCGGCAGGCCTGCAGGGGTCCAGATGTCGATACCTAGATGAATCGAGCGTACCTCGTCGGCGTGCGAAAACTGCTCGCCACGGGCATACCACCCTCGTTTCTCGTTGTAGCCTCCGATGCCATACGTAGCACCCGCTCTTGCCAGTAATGTATTGACCAAGCGAGTGACGTCCGCGTTGTCGGTATAGTTTGTGCCTGTCACTAGCGGGTTTTTGATGGATAGATCTAGCTTGACTGTCGTGGGCGATTCCCAGGGAATATTCATGACTCGTGCTGGTGAGCTGCTTTTCAGAGCGTCAATTAACGACGTCGTTACTACTTCTGCGGCCGCGTTGGTCATAGATCAATCTCTAAAAAGCTCTCGTGTTCCATCGAAAAACCTTGCTTTGTCCAGAAACTATCAGCCCCCGGATTGTTGTCCACTGTCATAAGGTGGATCGAACGAGCACCGCCATCGTACAACGCCGCGAGCGATTCATCACTAAGCCATTTCCCAAGGCGGGGTGAAGTTGGCCTCTCTGGAGCCCACCGATGGTCTGGGTGAACCCATGTGTGGCTGATAGTTCCCCGTTGCGTATCGGTATGCGAACCGCCGATAGAGAGGCCGACCAACTCATTGCCGTGCTGGATTACCTTAAAAAATCTGTCACTTCGTCCAATTGCATCACTGATCAGTGGAAACTCCCACGACTCAAATGCTAGCTCTCGGACGTGTGTCAGCGTAAAACCAATCGTACGGATATCATCGAAGGTCCCGTCTCGAAGCGTATAGTCCCCACGAGTGGTGGGCTGTGACAGGGGACGACTATCTAAATGCCGTGTGAACAGTTTTTCACCAGGGCACTCGTGAAAACCGCACTGTTCCGCCGCCATGCGTATGGTACTTCCGAGGTCGTATGAATCTGCAGCGTGCGGGAGCACGAGATGAACACGCCGCATCTGCTCATCATACAAGCGAGTAAGTGCTGCAGTGAGGTCGCTCACTACGCCAGGAATTGAGTCTCCTCGAACGTCGCGAATAAGGCCACGAACACCCAGTGAACACCCCTGAATAGGACTACTTAGGGAAAGCTCCTCACCGGCGGCCAAAGTGGCACTAACATGAGGCGCTCTGAAGCTACGATTATTTGGGAGCTCTTTGCTGGGATCCATGAATGCAATTACTAACTATCCTAAGCCTTCTGCCTGCCTCTCCGAGGCCTCTGGATTTTCAACTCTTTGTCTGGGAGTGTGAAAACAACGAGAAATATGGCCTTTTAACGGCCTGTCGGAATATCGGGAAGAAATCAATCATGCTTATGTATCTCGAAACTCTGAGTCTAAAACAACTAAAATTCGCAGCTTTTACGCCGGATATACATTTTGTAATATATATTACATTGCTGAATCTGCGTGGAGTGCCCACGCTCGTGTAGAATTATCCGCTGTATGAGCGCAGCTGCACAAACTAAAGACGACTCGATATCGGGTCTTTCGCCGCACATACATCGATAAAAGTGACTCCTCATCACACGTATGTGTTTCGGTATGCACGACATACTTTCCATAGACATTACGACGCAATCCGTGCAGTTCCTCCTTGTCCCTCTGCATCTGTTGCTTTGTCGTTGCGTCAGGTCTAGTTGTGCTGTACCAGTGTCTAGGTTCCTAGTTCACCCGGTATAGCCATGAAAAACGCGAACGAAATTCAACTTCAAATACTTGGCGTTCTAACGACAGGGGGTAGTCGTACGATTAGCGACCTTTCTAAACAGGTCGGCGTAAAGCCGCACGTTGTGCGCTATCAGCTCGATCAGCTTCTTGAGAGGCGTCGTGTCGAGCGGGCCGTCATGCTTAATCAGCGAGCGCTCGGACACCATGTGTTTAATGTGCTCTTCGATTTGCCACGAGTATCAATTAAGCGTGCCCTTGAGTTTCTTGAGAGGCGCCCTGAAGTGTCATGGCTCGCCCAAAATATGGGGCTACGAAAGTTTGAAGTGACGTACTTCGCGAAAGATATGATCGAGGGATCCAAGTTAATCCAGTCGATGGGTGAGTCGATAGGAGTTCATTTTCGAGATCCGATTTTTGCGATTGAGGTAGAGACTCGACATTGGGGGTTGCGATTTCTGACTGGAAGAGAGTCGCAGAAGCCCGTTGCTCACTTTGTTGCATCGAAAGAGAGCCGTGAGCCGGATTCAATCGATGTGAAGATCCTTCATCTGCTGAGGCATGACGGGGACTTGTCGGTGCAGCGAGTCGCCAAGAGCGCGGGAATCTCTGAATCAACGGCGAAGTATCGCCTTGAGCGATTGCGAGAGTGGGGAGCTATCTCAGAGGAGATGTATTTTCTGCGTTCGGATCACGATTTTGTGCAAGCGCAGCTGGTACTTAATTTAAAGGCGCGATCGAGAGAGCATGAGCAGTCTGTGATCGAGGTATGTTCACATAATCTCTATGTCGAGGAGCTGATAACGGGCTTCGGCTGCTGGGATTACAAAGTGGTGCTGCGAGCCGATACCGTGAATAGACTCCTAGAGGTCGAGGAATCCATTTTAGCTGCCCTCGGCAAGAACGTTTCGCGTGCTACGATGCTAGTACGTAATCGGGTTGTGGCGGGCCGCGAGGGGTAGAGCGTGGGCTGAACTCTGTGGCGACCTGGGAAGCACCCACCCATTGCGCTTCCTCGTAGGGGTGTAGGTCGCCCCAGGTGTTCAGCCCACGCTCACACGGTATCTCTTGGCGATATTGCCGCTGCCTTGAGAATCTTTAATAGCAAAGTTGCTTATGGAGATTTTGACACGCTCCGAATGCAAGTGGTAGACGAAGCGAGTAGCAGTATCGTAGGAGACCACGGCATCCGCCGCTTTGATAGTTGTTGTTCTCTGGATTCCTCGAGTTGGGACCGCACGCGTACTGGCAGCCGATTACATCAACGAAAGGATTATAGCGCTGCACTTCTCGGCATTTAGTCATACAGGTATCAAATGACGAATCTCCGCCAGAAGGTGGCGATTCATAAGGAGGCTGCGATAATCTCGGATTGCCAGGGGCTGTGCTTGAGCCAGGAATTGAAGATCCTGGTAATAGCAGCTTTTCATAACAACTTTTTCTGTCTGCCTCAGGTTCAACCGTGCGACAGGTTTTTTCGATTTCTGTTGTAACACAGCCACCCTTTGCTCCGGCAAAGCGATCATTCGGTGGGCAGCATACTTTGGTGACGTAGTTGTCGTCCTCACGCGGACACACAATGCACTGCTTTAGATTTGCGATCTCCTCGAGAGTTTTAGGGCAGGTATCTTGTCGGATAAGTCCTGTATCGCGGTCCCGACTATCTCGAGGCTCGGCGAGCCCAGGAGTGGCTAGACAAAGTATGGCGACGCCGAGAAGCCGAAACATGGGGTAGGTAAGCTTCATAAAACCTCATATAATTCTCCCTCTGTCGCTCCTCGTCTGAGACGTCGGTACTTCTGGACGAAAACTTTAGAAAAAAGTCAGAGAAGGCAGAAATAAATGAAATTATCGAGAAACGTGAGTCGCTGGTAACTAATAACCACCCGACATCACGCACTTTTCCGAAAATGGAAATAAATCACATTTCCGGGCGACGCAGCATATCCCTTCAAACGACTATGTTGTGGAGCAGTTATGGCAACGACGGTTAGTGAATCGAAAACAGTACTTACGACTCTGCAGGCACGAGAGGTCTTGGCTAAGGCAAGCCCGCAGGAGTTTAAGCAGCACTGGAATAAGGGCAGGGAAGAGTTTCACCTCAAGGTTAATGGACACACAGACTACATCATTGCGAAAAGCCCGGTGCCAACAGCTAGCGCGATGCATACTGTGCGAATAACGAGCTTTGGGAGAGAGACGGTTCTATCAGTGCGATTTGGATCGCCTCTTGATGCGGCGTTGCGAGAAACGTTCAAAGCGATCGCCCTCCTACGAGCAACGCAAAGAGAGAGTGTTATTGAGGCGATAAAATCGGGCGCTGTGCTTGAGCAAATTGAGGATCGCCAGTCGTACGCACTTAACTCCTCACGCAAGGGAGTGCTCTTCAGTAGCAGATTACCCGATGGAGGAGATGGATCGGTCCTCGTCCGAGGAGATCTGACACGAGATATGAGTAGCCCCGACAAAAAGCTTCTACTAGAAGTTACGTGGCGATCATCAATCGGCACGGGAGGCCCCCTTGCTTTTGTAGTTGATCGGAAATTCGAGCGACTCCTTGAGGCTACGCGCTAAGAAGGGAGTCGAGCGCCTAGTGGATGTGTGGCAACTCACCAGGCTTCTCTCATCGCTACTCAAGAAGCCCACCTTGATCGGAGTCCCAGATAAATGTTCGCCCGGAACCTTTTGGGTGTGAGGCCGTGCCCCTAAATCCTGACTCGGTTGTTGTGACTGCGAGAACGACGCCAGAGGAGAGTTTTTTGATTCCTGGTAGCTGTGCGCAGGACGCGCCTGAGCAGGCGAGGTAGGTATCTTTTTCGAGGAAATATGCCTCCTCAGCCATGGCTACAGAGCGAAGGTCGATTTCAGCTCGGCTATCAAAAGCATTGGAGCGATACGAGCTGTAGCGAGGTAGTGCAACTGCAATGAGAGCGCTCATAATGCCCATAACCACAAGAAGTTCGATCATACTGAACCCGAGTTGCGATGCGTTGGTAGTAGGTTTCATGGTGTAATCTCGCGCTACGCGCGAGCCCTTCGTAGTTCGATTGTGATGTCGCGTGCTCTAGCCCCTGACAGCTGCTATGAGTCGTCGAGGGTGCTGCTTTAATGTTTGATAATTCGTCGCTTTTGGTCTTGAGTTGCGACGAAATCGTACGGCAAGTCTAGAAAGTCGAGATTAACGGTTTGGGTGTTGGTGTCGCGTATTTTGGATCCGTCTTTCGCACTTGAGCCTCTAGTTGCTTGCGATATATGTGCCAGCTCTTGATAGCAGCTACACACTGCGGAGAGAACCACCCTATTCGGTGGCAAATCGGTGAGGGAAGATTCGGGATAATTTTCTCTGCTTTTCGCACCAGGTCAAAACACTCCGGTAGCACCACCCTCACTCGTATTTTACCTTCGGTAGATATGACAGTCTTCACCTCAGGGTCCTGAATAACTCGAATCTTTTGCAGAATGAATTCACGTTTTTCTTGGTCGTTTCTTGCTTGGCCCAATTCTTCTTCGGCTTTTTGCAGCATCCGCTCCTGATGCTCAGCTCGTAGTCCTGCGGGGATCTTCATGATTTTACGCCGGATCTCAGCGATTTCCGAATTTTCCACCTCAGGCTCTCCGGATGAGCCGGCCGGTTGCTCCAGGTTTATCGCCACGACACGGCAGGCGATTCCAAGGAGTTGGTCGTATAGTCTTGTCGCGTCGTTGATGGAGCTCTGCTTTTCAGAGTCCGTTTTTGACGACTGGTAGCGAGTGTTTACGTCATCCAAAGTCGCTGATAGCGCCGAAAGCTTATTTTGCTCACCCTTGGACAATCCAACTTTGAGAGCAGGGTCCTGAAAGCTCGCAGCTCCGGATGAGGCGGAATATGAGGCAAATGTCTGGTTCTGGTAGCCGTTGATGCAGGCGTCTGCCTGAAATCCGTCTCGAAGACACAATCCCACGGGGCTCTCAGGATATAGTTGAAGAAGACGTTCCATGCGCGCAAGGCACTGTGGATCTGTTGGGCTGCCCGCATAGGTCAGGGTTCGTAGCGTATCACCGAAACAGTTTTTTGTTATGGTCGCCTCGAGCGCTGACGCAAGATCGGAGGTGGTTCGGAGGCTTGGATTTACTTGAAGACTACTCTCCGCCATAGCGATCTTAAGATCGTCTACATCAAGGGATGCGCTAGGCTTGCCTGCCGCGTGCTGAGTAGGAGATTGAGTGGCCTTTGTGGCGTCATTTTGTGCCCATGCCGAGAAGCTGCTGAAAAGGGTCGAAATCAAAAGAAAGGCAATTCGCTGACGCACGTTCATAATCCTGCAGAGTTCAAAAAGTACGGTGTTAGTAGTGACCCTAATATTTCGTGACGTAGCGGACTCGGATGAGGATCAAAGGAAAGTGTCAGCGCCTCCTCCGAGATCCCTTTCCTCGTAATATACTCTAAAAGCCCATCCCTGAGAGGGATAAACTGCGCTCTTGAAGCAGTTTTAAGACTGGGCAATCTTTGTAAGTCACTTTTCCACGATTTGCGCGGATTGATAGTGAGGAAGAGGGGAATGCCTCGCTCTGACGTTATCGCGGACAGTCGCGCTAGTGCCCTGTTCGGATCTAGACCCGTACTTCTTACCTGTTGGTCGAGGGCTTGCGGCGCTAGGAGTCGTTTCCCGAGTTCAAGAAACTTAACTGAAGATAGCATTCCACCTGAACCGTTGGTGTCTCGGATAAAAAACGGCATCCCAAAATCGTTCTGAACGAAATACACCAGCACCGCATCCGGGTCGAAATCCAGTGCTCGGTCTTCAAACAGTGCCACCTCTTGAAAAGTAGAGTAGCCAGGCACGCCGAAATTGAGCACCTCAAAGTGGAGCGTTCCTTTGGCTCGCTGGTTGAGATTATCCTCAAGCTTTTGTGCGAAGGTTTCCGACTGTTCAACTCCCCATCCGAATGCGAATGAGTCGCCGAGCAGTGCGATGCGATAGGTATGTGCTGGCTTTTGTATCGGGCGTTCGGCAGACCTCATGCCACACGAGTTAGTGATTACACGCGCGCGCGCAAAGCGTGTGTCTAAATTCGGTTTTAGCGAATAGATAATCGAATCCGAGGGGTGGGGTTGTACAATTGACCGCAGTGATATTTTGGAGGAGTCGACGGCTTCATTTGGATCCGACGTTTTGCCGGGTTCGAGCATGGCGCGACGGATATCTTCAATTGAGTTGAACTCAGTGCCAGCTCGGCCTGTAGGTAAAAACTGGAGCGCGAGGGCCGAAATCAATAATGCGCTTGCTACTCCAAAGCCCGTAAGTGTGAGCTTTGCTTTGACTGATAGAGGATGCTTTGTAGGAGTAGGGCTCGCCATATTTGTGTGCGCTGAGAGTAGCGATTCCCAACCGGACCTGCAAACGGGGGATCATGTTTTTAGCTGGTTCGGAGCGTTGCTGGCAGACGCGTCGAAGGCATCCAGCGCTGCGGCAGCGCCTGTCGCTAAATTCTCCCCCCGATTACGGAGTGCTCTGAGTCGCTCGAGTGCGGTGCGCCGGGGCGGTATGCGTCGAAAAGTGCAATAATTCTAGCGGCTTTAAGAGACGCTGCGGACGGGCTGGCCAGCGCCCCCTCGCTTGATTCGTCCTGGGCGCTCTGATAGGGTCGCAGGTGGCCTCAGGGCAGGTGCATTCTGGTGTGATAGGCCAGTTTGCTTGCGTGTTCTATGAACTGCTGTGGGGTGTAGTAGGGGGAGTCGTAGTCAATGACGTATTCAATTCTTGTATCTACCTCGAGCTTCATCGATACCCCAGGTCCTCACGTAAAAAAACTGATGGACACAGGCTTTGAGATCGTCAAAGCCAGAGGACCGCTCAATGAGGAGCAGTTGCTTTCGTACATCGGAGACGGTTCAAATTTTGATGCCTTTGTATGCGGTGAGGATGATTTTAACGCGAAGGTTCTTCAGGCAGCGGCCCCTCGCGCCAAGGTAATCAGCAAGTATGGAGTTGGGCTCGATAAGATCGATCTCGCGGAAGCAGAAAAGCTCGGCATCAAGGTTACCAACACCCCAGGCGTCAATCATACTACAGTTACTGAGCTCACGTTTGGCTTGCTCTTGAGCCTCACTCGATACATTCCAGAGCAAAATGCGCTCGTACACAAAGGCGAGTGGCGACGTCAAACGGGGCGCGAGCTAGCGGGCAAGACTTTTGGCATTCTTGGATTTGGACGTGTGGGTAAAGAGGTTGCCAAGCGAGCGATGGCTTTTGGCATGAACGTCAGAGTTTTTAACACATCATGGTCGTCGCAGCATTCGGCGTATCTTGAGGAGTTGAAGAGCGTATTTGGTCATCGCTTGTTCTCGGAATATCCGCCGCAGATAACTCGCGCTCCTCGAGATGAGGATATTTTCCCTCACGTGGACTTTTTATCAGTTCACATGAGCTTAACCCGAGACAATCAATACTTTCTCAACAAGCGACGCTTGATGATGTGTAAGCGAGGGATCTACGTAGTGAATGTGAGTCGAGGGGCGCTTGTTGACCAGCGAGCCATGGCCGAGTGCGTCAGATCCGGGCACGTGGCAGGTTACGGAGCAGATGTGCTCGATCCAGAGCCGGTACAGCTAGACAACCCGCTTTTGGGGCTAACGAATGTTCATCTTACACCACACGTCGGCAGCCGAACCTATGAGAGTGTTGTTCGCCAGGGCACTGCAGCTGTTGACAACCTCGTGCGAGCCCTGAAAGCTCGCGAGACCGAGGGCACACAGGCGGCATAGCTGTCTGTATCGATGGTTGGACTGTAATTCTAAAAGGGGATGCACTGTCATGATCCGTTCGCTACCACTCGCGTATCTGAGTTGGTTTGTTGGAAAGCTAGCAAATCTACCTCTTCCAAAACCACTCGCACTGCTGAGTGTTCGTGTGTTTGCGCGTGCATACGGTATTGATGTGACTTTGGCGAATCGACCAGTTGAGACATTTCGCTGCATCGGTGAGTTTTTTACCCGCGACCTGCGCCCAGAGCTGCGTCCAGTCGAGGATGGTATCGTATCGCCGGTGGACGGTACGCTGCGTAGCTTTCAAAACATCACCACCCAAGGGGTAGTGGCTCAAGTAAAAGGTAAAACCTACTCCGTAGAATCGTTATTGGGGGGTGATGAGCAAAGTCGTCGTTTTCACGGGGGACAGTTGTGGAATTTCTACCTATCGCCGAAGGACGCTCACCATATTCACTCGCCAGTCGCTGGAACTCTTGTGAGAACCAGGCGAATCCCTGGGCGCCTCTGGCCGGTAAACGACTGGGCGCTCCACTCAGTTGATGGCCTTTTTGCGGTAAACGAGCGCGTCGTAAGCTTCATTGAGACAGCTGATGGGCTAGTGGCGGTTGTGATGGTAGGGGCCACGAATGTGGGCCGAATCTCGCTTGCATATACTCCACTAGAGACAAACCTTAAGCCGTGGAGTCACAAACCGATCCTCTCATTAGATCACGACCCGGTAATCTCGGTCGGAAAAGGTTCCAAGATAGGCACATTTAAGATGGGGTCCAGCGTCCTTGTATTAACCGAGAGGCGTCTTGTGGAGGGCAACGACCTCGATCCGTTCGCGTCTGTCCATTATGGGCGCAGTCTCCGGTCATTGGTTGAGGGGCTTCAAGCCGCATAGCGACCGAAAGCTTCCTTACAAAGGCGATCCTTGCAGATAATTACTTTTTGCCGAGTAGAGGAGCGCTATCTTGTCTCGACTGACGAGAAAAAGGGTTGCCCCTGATTGTGCAAGCGCTGTCGTTACGATTCTTGAGGAAAGATCTTCCCGGGATTCATAATGCCCTGGGGATCAAAAACAGTCTTGATACCCCTCATGAGAGCGATCTCCGCTGGGCTTCTTGTATAGGACAAGAAGTCTCGCTTTAGTAAGCCAACGCCGTGTTCGGCGGACACGCTTCCATGAAACGATTGAACGAGCTTAAAGATTGCGTGATCTGCGTCATGGCACGCGCTCCAAAAATCAGCGTCGCTCATTTCCGGAGATTTCAGGACATTTACGTGAAGATTGCCGTCTCCTACGTGTCCGAATACCGCCACTCGGAAAGAAGGATACGTCGAGGCGATAGTTTGGTGTAGTCCGTGGAGAAAAGCCGGGATCGCCGGGACAGGAACCGAGATGTCGTTTTTATGGAGAGTGTAATGTTGACTCAGGGTCTCACTAATCAGATCGCGAATATTCATTATTTCTTGCGCTTGAGCCGCGGATTCGCTTACCACGACATCGGCTAGCAATCCAATTTCATAGGCCTCGCCGAAGCGTTCAAATATCTCTTGGCGACCCGTCTCGGATGCCACCTCGCATTCCATAACGACGTACGCTGGGTGCGTCGACTCAAGTGGATCTCTGAGGCCTCTGCGTTTGATTACCTCCTGATACGGAAACCGCTCCATGAGCTCAAAAGCAGAAACGTTTGGTATCTTGTCACGGCAAAATGTGAGCAACGGAAGAACTGTCTCTAGTCCTGGCAGCCCACATAGTACTCGAACGTAATCAATTGGCGGGGTAGTAAGCGAAAGCGTCGCTTCAACGATGATACCCAGAGTGCCCTCTGAGCCAATAAAGAGGTTGCGAAGATCATAGCCAGAGTTGTTTTTGAAGAGCGACCCGTTAAGATTGAGAATCTCACCAGAGCCGGTTACAACTGTTAGGCCAAGTACGGATTGTCGAAAGTTCCCGTACTTGATTACTCGGATACCTCCCGCGTTCGTTGCAATGTTTCCGCCGATTTGTGCGGTGCCACGACTTGAGAAGTCAACAGGGAAGTAAAGTCCCGCGTTTGTTGCTGCGGCCTGCACCTGTTCAAGCACGACGCCGGCTTGGCAGCGCACAGTACGATCGGTTCTATCGATCTCGATGATTTTTCGCATTCGCTCGAGCGATAGAATTATTTCTCCCTGTACCGCGGTTGCTCCTCCACTAAGTCCCGTGCGTCCTCCAGAGGGAACAACACTAATATGGTGCTGATTACACAGGCGAACTATTGCTTGCACCTGCTCAATTGTTTCGGGGAGTACCACGAGCGATGGCGAGGGGGTGAAGTCCTTGAGCCAGTCCTTGCCGTAAAAGGCGAGAGAGTTGGGGTCGGTAAGAATCAGAGTCTCAGGGAGTATGGACCGAAAGAGTGGTTCTAACATATCGAAAACACAGAAAGATCTTTTGCTGAAGCAGTTGTCGTCCGGGGCCAGATTATCCAATAGTGGCGCATATTACCACACTGTGTTCGCGCCAATCGTAACGAGAAGTCTGGAGATAGGTAGTTGTGCTCATAGTCAGTCGCTTCAAGAGAACGGTTAGAACATACAAAGAGTGGCTCTCTCGATGGCATTGTTTGCCAGTGCCGGCTTGGATTAAAGCGGCTGAGCATTATCAGAAAGGAGATTTCGCGGCTGCTGAGGCACTCTACAAGGCAGGCCTTGTCTCGCATCCGCAAAGCCCGGCGAAGTTTAACGCGCTTCTTGACCTTTCTCACTGTTTGTTTCGTCTGCGCAAGTTTGAAGAAGCAGAGAACTTTATGCGACAGGCTACTATTATCGCACCACATGAGCGTGAAGCTTATGTACGGCTCGCTCGATTACAGCTCTGGTTGGGATATGCCTCCGAGGCGGTATGGACCATGCGCGTATGTGTTCAACGAGTGAGTGTCGATCCTGAACTTGCGGCATTGTTTATAACGGCCGTAGTCGAGTCGGGTGGAAATGCAGCAACGGTCATTGAAGCGCGAGAGCTCCTCGCAGGATTACACTGTGATGGTGGGTTCCCGAAGCTGGAAGTGGCGCGGGCTCGTCTAGCCCTTCTTGAAAATGAGAGTGTGGTCTCTCGGGATAATTTATCAAAGCTTGCTTCCATTGATCGAGGCCCATTTGAGGCAGTCGTAGCGTTTGCAGAAGTGCTTTTGAAGGAAGGGAAAATAGCGTACGCAAGGCACCACTTACATCGGTCTCTTGTGGTGGCGCCTGAGCACCCAAAAGTGTTGCGACTTCTCGCGCAGTCTTACCTCAGCCCAGGAATATTTTTTGAGCCGGAATACGGAGTGCAAATAGCTCTGAAAGCCTGCCAGGCTACAGCGTGGAGAGGAGTACATGAATTGTTGACTCTGGCGCAGGCGTATATAGCTTCTCATGATAACAGCGCTGCGCTATTGGCTGCCACTCGCGCTAAGGATGTGGCCGCTCGGCTCATCGGTGCGTACCCAGAGGTAGCCCGTATTGAGCAGATACTCCAGGCCAATGATTCTGGGTCGCAATTGTAATCAACCGTGCGCGACTATGGCCGGGTGTGTCCTGGGTGTCGACAAGCTGGTTGTGTATACCCATTTCAATCAGAATTCTTAGCTGTAGCTGCTGACAGTTCACCTGAAACTCGTAATAATCAGCGTCATGGTATACGAGTGTCCGGAATGGCTTACAGAGTTAAGCGCTGTAGTAACAGCGGCCCCAGAGTTTAAGACATGGCCCCCTTTTGAAGTGGCATTTTTGTCTACGAACGCCCGAGTAGGATTAGACCTCAGTACGGGCGCTATCACTGATGGAAGCCGAGCGTCGTGTTCGGTCTCTGGAGCGGAGTCGGTGTTCCAGGGGTTAGTGAAAAGGACTGTAACGCTACAAAAAGCGTATGCTTCGAAACTGGTTGAACTAGCAGGAACACCAGAACATTTATTGCGGTTAGCCCTTGTGTTTGAGCGCTGTCATGAGCGCGCGTATGCATAACCGCCTGAAGCGGCTCGCTGAGTATCGGTTTTTGGCTTTACATAGGAACGTGATATAGAAGTCGTAAGTGCGATAACCTGACCAAGGATTGCAAAGGGCTACAGTGAATCTAGACGACGTATATCAGGAGCTACTCCTGGACCACTACAAATCGCCACGTTGCCATGGGGTGTTGCTCAACCCTGATGGAAAGGTTGATCTGCACAATCCACTGTGTGGGGATCAAATATCGCTCACAATTAAGTTCGCTCAGGATGAAATATCTAACATTGCGTTTACGGGCCATGGCTGCTCGATCAGTCAGGCAGCTGCCTCGATGATGTCCGAGTTGCTACGCGGTAAGACAAAGCAAGAAGCTCAACGCCTGTCGTTGCTATTTAGGCAGATGATACGTAGCGAAGTCGAAGGGGATGCGTTGCTAGACCTGGGCGATGCGGTAGCTCTTGAGGGCGTAAAGAAGCACTCGGCTCGAATCAAGTGCGCTTTGCTGGCGTGGGATTGCGTCGATCGAGTCTTGGGAGACCCTGACGGCGGACGAAGTTTACGAAACGAGATACCTAGCTAGGCGAATAAGGGAAGCGGAGAGGTACGCGGGCTCTTCCGCTTCCCAGCGCAGAACCTTGCGTCAGATATTCACTAAGCCCTCGGAGATAGCTAGTCGAACGAGCTCAGCGTTGCTATGTAGGTTGAGCTTCTTAAGAATGTTCGATCGATGTGTATCAACAGTGCGTGTGCTGATAGAAAGCTGCGCTCCGATATCTCGATTCTTACGACCCTGAGCCAAGAGAATAAAAATCTCATGTTCTCGTGGTGATAAAACCTCTGATGTAATCGCCGCGCTGCCGGCACTCTGATTAGCACTGTTCGATTCTGCTACGGAGGGGCTCACGTATGTTCCACCTTTCGCAACTGCGTCGATGGCAAATTCCATCTCGCTTAGGTCGGAGCGCTTGGGCACAAAACCGCGAGCACCAGCGTTGAGCGCCGCTTTCACATTGAAGTGAGATTCATCACCTGATAGTACCAAAATAGGAACCGTCACTCCTTGCTGACGAAGCTGCTGTACTGCTTCAAGGCAGCTTGTTCTCGACATCATCATATCGAGGATAATGACGTCTGCGTTTACTTGACCCGCGTTGGCGATAAGATCGCTGGCGTTCGCTGCATGGCCTACTACTTCATATTTGTCGGTGACAGATAACGCTCGCGCGATTGCTTGACGCATGAGCACTTGATCATCTACGAGAAAAAGCTTCACTGGACCCATACTCGGTACTCCTCAGAGTCACGCAGGACTATCCTGCGTTCATGCATAGGTGTACGGAATATTATTAAGAAAAGTTTACACTTTAAGACCAAGTACCTCGTATTTTTTTCTCGCTTTGGATGAGTGGCTCTAATGCACTGAAAGTAATGAAGTTCTTAGGTGATGGCTAGAAGAACTCTCTAAGGAGTTTCACGGAAAGCACGTACGATATCGTCGCTCGATACTCCGGAGACGATAAGTGTCTTGTGTTTAGAAGTGTCTCCCCGAAGTAGTTGAATTGATTGCTTTGAGACTCCCAGGTATTCCGCCATGAATCGCGTAAGTTCCTGATTGGCTCGGCCATCCGCTGGAGGAGCCGCTACGCTAATGCGTGGTATTCCACCGTGCAGTCCCACAAAAGCTGAGCGTTTGGCACGAGGGGCAGCCATCACCTGAATCGCCCATCCTTGAGGATGCTTTTTAATGAACGGTGGCAGGGTGCCGTCATCAGTCATTTCCAAACCATATACTGTTAGAGCTTCTTGTCACCATAGCAAACGGGGAGTAGAGAAATGGTATGGAACTCGGGAAAACACTCATCATTTTTGGAGGCCTTCTGTTTGCGCTGGGGGTCGTGCTGCTATTGTTGCCAAAAGGCGTACAGCCACTTGCGTGGTTCGGTACGCTTCCCGGAGATATATCGTATGCACGGGATAATACATTCGTGTTTATCCCTCTTACCTCCATGCTCGTAGTCAGTGTCTTGCTGAGCGCGATACTGTGGTTAGTTCGAACTATTTTTCCTCCGGGTTAGGTGACCCGCACACTATGTACGCTCAACGCGTCTACGTGCTTTGGTCAAACCCATTCGCGGGGCTTCTTGAGGGTCTCAAGTAGGTATTCCTCACGAGATCCACTGCGGACCTCCGGGCAGTAATCCCAATGGACAACCGCCGGCAGTGACATGAGGATTGACTCGATCCGGCCGTTTGTCTGAAGGCCAAAGTGAGTTCCTCGATCATAGAGAAGGTTGAATTCCACGTAGCGACCTCGGCGCAGCAGCTGAAACTTTTTCTGCTCCTCTGAAAAAGAGAGATCTTTTCGACGTTCTACAATCGGCAAGTACTGTTCATTAAAAGCAAGGCCTAAATCTCGCACGAATGGAAAGAATGCTTCCAGGTCTGCTCCATCATCGCGACCGATATAATCGAAAAACAAACCGCCGATACCACGAGTCTCTTGTCTGTGAGGTAGGTAAAAATATTCGTCACACCACTTTTTGAACCGGGGATAGTATTCCGACGAGTACCTATCGCAGACGCTTTTCACCGTAGAGTGAAAATGAATGGCGTCCTCATCCTCGAGGTAGTAGGGGGTAAGGTCAGAACCGCCTCCAAACCACTGCTTGTCGCCAAGCTGCAGGAATCGCCAATTAGCGTGGGTTGTCGGGACCATCGGGGAATACGGATGAATTACGAGAGATACGCCGGTAGCAAAAAAAGGCATCTCTTCGCGGGCTGCACCTAGTTTGGCGGCAAAGTCCGCAGGCATCGTGCCTCGCACCTGGCTGAAGTTTACACCAGCTTTCTCAAAAACCGCCCCATTAGCTAAAATTCTTGTAAGGCCGCCACCGCCTTTCTCTCCATGCAAGTCGGTGCGCTTCCACTCGTCGGTCTTAAAGCGAGCCTTGCCATCTAGTGATTCAAGCCCTTCGCATATACGGGCTTGAATATCCTGAAATAGGGCTGCTGCCCTTTCAGCTAATGATGGCTGGCTGCTCATACTTCCACTCCTGAGAGACATACATTAAGCGCTTTTGAGAGATCGACGTTACCACCGAGCTTTCGAATGGTGAGGCCAATAGCTGTTACTGCGTTGAGCGTGTCGAATGGGTCGACGAATCCCATGTGTCCGATTCGAACAATAGAGCCTTTGAACTTGCCCTGACCACCGGCAAGTCTAATTCCGTATTGCTTACGGACTTCGGTTCGAAGTGAGTCTGCATCGATTCCCGTGGGTGGAAAAAAGCCCGTTACGCTTGGGCATGGCGCGTCGCTGGCTAGGACAGTACAGCCCCTGTCTCTTATACACATCTCCGA
>OMII01000140.1 GCA_900299055.1 Pseudomonadota bacterium
ATGTTATACACTGACACTACGTTACTAAGATGAAGCCAGCGACGGGTCCATTCCGAACCAAAGAACGTTTTCTCGTCGGGATGAAAATCCGCGCCGAGACCGAGGTTCTGCGACTTGGTCCCAGGAAGATCGTTGTAGCGCTGAGTGATACCCCCGATCAACGTCGGCTCCAAGCTGATGAGATCCGTTCGGGTTCCCTTACCCAATGACTCTCCGTAGCCAGCTCGAAGGGTCATCCGCTCGTCCGGGCGATACACAAATCCCGCCTTGGGACTAGCCAGGTTGTCATCAGAACGTTCGTCTGTGAAGGGTGCCTCGTCTCGATCTGCCCACTGCAACGTCTCGTATTCCGCACCAACATTCATGGTTAGTCCGCCGCCGACATCAACCGCTCCAAGGTACGAGAGCGAGTTACTGTTAAGACGAGGGGCTCCTGCGCTCGTAAAATCCAAGCTCGTTCCCGAGTCTGCATCGAGATTCGCTACCCCGTTGTCGTAATTATCTAAGGCGCTCGTAGCGTTTCGAAACGTCAGAATCGAATGCACGATACCAGTATCGGCTAATACCTGCGCTTCATTTACCACTGTTGTCTCATATCGCTTCGAGCGATCTTGGAAGGGAAATTGCTCGAAAAATGTGCTTTGCTGCCCCTGATCAATCGAGGTGACACCGATGTCAGCTACATAGTCAAACTGTCGGTTAACAAGTCGTGATCTATCGTAAGTGGAGTTAAGAAGCCCAGTAACGCCCGGAGAGAACTTATGCAGATAGGCAGCGTTGAAGGTGCCGTTCATGATATCCGTGGACTGCTCTTGGTCCGTATCGCCAGTAAAGGTCCCCCGCCCCTCCACCACAAACCGATCAGCCCACGTTGGTTGCGCTTGAAACGATGCGCCCACCTGTCCTGCTGTCGTTCTCGGATCATCCGCCACGCCATTATAACCGGCACCATCAGCGCTGAGTCCGAACACCACATTTTCTTTTTTAAACGCGCTCAACACTCCCGAACGAAACTGATCGCTCTTTGAGTCAAAGCCAGAGTTTACAGCCGTGCGCCACCCATCCTTCTCAAGAAGTTGTGAGTACTCATTGAGCGAAACTCCTGTACCGATCGAATCAACTACGTTGATACTTAGGGGCGAAAATAAGTTTGCCATGCGCTGCTCGGATGCGATTGTATCGGCAGAGAAGAGATCCTCCTGCGTTTGAGATAACAGTCGATGGGCTGTGGAGTTCTGATAATCCTGAGAGATGGCCGTGATCGCCTCCAGTCGTCCCCTCTCTTTAAATCCGAGCTGCTGGTAGACTCGACCCACAGAGGCGCTGCGCATCGCGCTGTCCTGATCCAGCAGCAGCTTTGACCGATACACATCTCTCGCGTCTGAAAGCTCCCGCGCCTTGCTGATATCGTTCAAGGCGCCGACCAAATCGTTCTCCGCGACTCTCATGAAGCTGCGGTACAGATAGGGAGTCGGATCGTTCGGATCGAGCTCCATCGCCCTGACATACTCCGGCTCTGCCTTGTCGTACGCATCATCCTCGAAATAGTCCTTTGCCAAATAGCTCCGATATAACCCACGCTGTGGCTCTAGCAGGGTCGCTCGCTCAAAATTCTTCCGAGCCTCCGCAAGTTCGCCCCTGTTCACTCGAATAATACCTAGTCCAACCCGAGGGAGTCCGGCGCCTGGCTCAGCAGCCGCCGCGTTTTGAAATGCCGCTTCGGCCTCAGCAAACGATCGGTCGGCCATGAGAACAAAGCCATATACCGTTTCAGCATACCATGAGCGATTCGAAATAGACGCGAGCACGTCCCGGGCCTCCGGGACCCGCCCAAACATAAACATGACCTCCGCCCGCCGCGCCTTCAGGTCATCACTATCATCAATTGAAGCCTCTCCAAGCGCCGCCAGCGCTCCGTCCAAGTCACCCCGCTCCTGCAGAGCGTAGGAGCGCGCGATCCGCGCCACTGACGACGTTGGGGCAGCCTGCATAGCTAGAATCGAGAGAGAATCCGCTGTCGTGGAGTCACCTCCCATGAGCTTAACTGTCGAGAGAGCCGCAGCCGCCACAGCTTTAGAACTACCCGATGCACCGCTTGTAACACATCGCTCTAATAGAGCCGCGCCTTCCTTCGGACTACCACTCGATACGAGCATCCTTCCCTTGAGCACCACCTCGGGATCGCACGGCACACGACCGCCACTATGAAGCTTGGTGAGGGCCGCTTCCGTCCTGCCTTTTTCAAAAAGAGCAACTGCATCTTTATTGTCATCTGGCTGAGCCGCGAACGGAACAAACATACTCCACTGAACGGACCGATCGCTCTGCACGAGGGCAAAAACCTCTGGTGCCCTGCCTCTTCTAAAACGCGCGGCCTGCCCCGCCCCCAACTGAGCACGCCCTTCCTTGCTCTGACCATCAACGCTACCAGAGAACATCGAGATTGCTGTCTCCTCGTTGTCAGCTACAATTTCGAACTCGGTGCCACGAATGGCGGCCGTCACCTGCTGAGTCTCTACGGTAGGGTGCTGCTCGCTATGACTTAAGAAATGCAACGCACCAGCTAACAGACCGAGGGGCTTTTGCTTGCCCGGCAGCTTCATACGAGAGCCACTTGCTAGACGGACGTAGGATCCATCCAGCAATTCCACTGCCACTCTCCCGGGCTCCCCGACGACCAGCTCATCGCCACTATGAAGCTCCATTCCCTCTACAAGCGGAAGCGACTTTCCCTGCTGGACAACCGATGCGGACCCCTGGATTGAAAACACCTTGCCGGCTACCTCGCCGGGCGTTTGCGCGGTGGCCGCTATCGTTTGTATCGCAATGAGCACCGCAACTGAAGCGAATCGAATGACCATAGATGAGAACCCGTATGTAGCCGTCAACTTGCCCAGCATAACTGGCAAGGGCCGCCGTTCCAAGAGAGGAAACGAAGCTCGGCGACTTCGCACTATCGGGATACGCGAGTTGGATCGATAAAACTCGTGTCGAGCCATTAGGTTCAGACGCGCCATTCCGATTTTCCATCGCCACACCTCCCTACCGATGATACAAGTAATGCTATGCGCCCGATTTACCGCATTGGTTTTGCGCTCCTAGCGAGCCTTTTAACTATTGGTCTCAACTGCATTCCTTCTACGGAACGGATTGACCTTACTGTTACTGACCAAGTCCGGCGAGTCGTGGGGCGATCCTCTCCATCTAAGAACGTTGTTGTAGTAGCGATCGACGAGGCCAGCTATACCGAGCTTGGGGTTGGATTCGACAAACCCTGGCCCAGGGCGCTGCACGCAAAACTACTACGTCGTTTAAAGGAGCTTGGTGTAAGAAGCGTCGCTTTCGACGTGCTCTTCACTGGCCCGGGCTCTGATCCAGCTGTCGACCAAGAACTAATCGAGGCATTCAAGGGTGTACATTCAATAATCGGTGTTGAGTCGATCAAAAAAACCGTTGCCAAACAGGGTGGTGGTATAATTGTTGAGGAGATTGACCAGCCGTACGAGGAGTTTCGCAAGGTCACAACTCAAGCCTTGGTGAACCTAGACATGAACACTAAGGATGGTTTCATTCGCACGTTTCCATTCCCAACAAGCGATCAAACCAAACGCTTTCCCTTCCTCGCATATGCGGCAGCTGGGGTGCCGACCAGCACCGGAATCCGCACGCCCACCCCGCGAGACCTTATCAAGTATTACGGCTCCGCGCGTGAAAATGCCAGAATTGTAAGTTATTGGGAGATGTTCGAGAAAATGGCTCCCCAAGAGGAGGCGACCTTCCGGGATGCGGTTGTCTTCGTAGGTCTTCTCCTGCGAGCAGATACTGGAGTAGCTCAAAAGGACTCCTACCTTTCACCATTCGGTGGTGAGATGGTTTTTGGGGTGCAAGTGCACTGCACCATTGCTGGCAACCTCCTGGAGCAGTCGTGGATTCGTCGACCGGCGCGATCTCTTGAGCTCCTCGCGCTTGGGCTCCTTGGCGGAGCATCGACATTTATCGGCTTGTCATACTCACCGATTATTCTCGCGTCCGTCGTGGGCGCACTTGTAGTCGGCTGGCTGATCGTCGCTCTCGTATCAGTGGCCTCAAATTTTTTTCTCGCAGGAGCTGCCACTGTGCTCATCCTGCTGCCCCTAGGCGTACTCGTCAGTGCAATGGTTTCGTACGTGAGCGCTCGCCGATCTGAAGAAGCGCTCCGCTCGGCGTTCTCACTATACGTTTCGCCTGATATGGTGCCCAAGCTTGAAGGGGGAGAATCAGCTCTTAAGCTGGGAGGGGAAAAACTCTGGCTTACCGCGGTGTTTACTGACATCGCCGACTTCACAACCATTACAGAAGAGATGCCCGCCGAAAAAACCTCTGAGATGCTCAACGATTACTTTACAGAGGTGATGGATGTCGTATTCGCTAATCAGGGTACCCTTCTCAAGTTTATCGGTGACGCCATCTTCGCCATATGGGGAGCTCCTGTTAAGATTGCTAATCACGCCGAGATGGGAATCAAGACAGCGATGGCAATTCAGAAAGGAGTTGAGAAGTTTAATTCATCTCAGCGATACCCTCCCTTGATGACTCGAGTGGGAGTTCATACGGGCCCCATGCTCGTGGGAAATCTCGGCTCAAAAAAACGCTTTGACTACACAGCGATCGGAGACGCCGTAAACCTCGCGTCTCGCATTGAAGGATTGAACAAGTATTTTGGGACAACTATTCTCCTCTCCGAAGCCACTCGCAAAGACGCCGGCGGATTTGCCGGCGCAGTGCTGGTTGGCACGGTCCGGGTGAAAGGCCGACGCGAGCCGGTCAGCCTCTATTCGGTCTTCGATCCACCTCTTGACCCGCGAGTCCTCGCAGATTGGAAGAATGCCCTTGACCTATTCGCGAAAGTCAAGCCAGATCAAGCTGTTCCGCTATTTCAGGGGATCGGCGCTTCAGAACGGCGCCTGTCTGTCGCGTGCTCATTGTACTGCGAACGCAGTCGGGAACATCAGATCAGCCCGCCACCGCAGGGATGGGACGGTGAGCTTGATTTTGACGTTAAGTAAGAGTTTTGAGATGACGATGACTAAGCAGATGGTGGTAGAAAGAGAGAGGCCAAGGATGTTCAGCGCAAGAGCCGCAAAGCAGCTCTTCTATTTCTTAATGGCAGTAGCCATCATCACACCTCACGATCTCTATGCTCAAAGTGGCTTCTCCACCAACGGAGCTGTGCAAGTTTCGGTCGGTGTTAACACCACCGGCCCTACGAATGGTAGCTTTGCGCCCGTCTCACCCCCGAACGGAAATTTCGTTATCTTCGCGTCCGATGCGGACAATCTCGTTAGCAACGACACAAATCAACGAAGAGATGTCTTTCAGTACTCGCCCGATAAGCCGATCGAGCTAGTGA
>OMII01000141.1 GCA_900299055.1 Pseudomonadota bacterium
GACATAAGAAGAGACGTCGCAGACGAGCGAAAACATAGAGCCTCTTCCAATATCGTATCGCCGCCTGCAGTTAGGGGCATAATCGTAGCAGGGGGCGAATTGAGCAAAGACACGAGGGAGGCGGTCAACACCGCGTTAGCAAAGACGCCTGCGCAATGGCACCGTTTCGTCGCCTACGAGGACGTAGTAAAGGTCGGCGGCTCGCTCGCTTGGCGCGCCAACAATCCCGGCAACCTGCGTGATGCAACAACGAAAATCGGCACCGTTCCCGGTGCGGTCGGCACGTTTGCCGTCTTTGCGACACTCGATGAAGGACGAGCGGCACAGCGCGCCCTATATCTCTCAAAATACGGCGACCGAAAGGTACGCGATGCGATCGTGGAGCTGACTCCACCGAGTGAAAACGATACGCAAGCCTATCTCGCAAATCTGCAAAAAGCAGGGGTAGACCTGAATAGAGATGTCACCTCGCAGATAGAGCTGCTCATGCGAGCGATAGAGCAAAACGAAGGACTTTTAACGGGAACGGAGATAAAACGACTGCCATGAAATGCAGATTATTACTAACCCTCTTGTTGTTGAGTGGGCCAGCTCGTGCAGCCGACGATGCCAAAGCTCACTGCCCCCAAGTGGCCCTAATTCTGGATGCTCGATTGGATGCGAAAAAGATCGAACAGGGGTGGGGAAGTGGCGCCGCGCGCGACGAGGCGAATGCCGTGCTCGCCCTGCGTGACTGTTCCGGAAACATCGTCGATCGGGTTGCGCTTTCCGCGCCGCTGGCGCGTTTAGATGCAGAACCAGTCCGCGGAGCACCAGTGCCAACCTATTTGGTAACGGTGGACGCGACTGCTGAAGCAGGCTCATACAATGGTCCTCTCACCCAGCCATTCGAAGTGCGAGGCAGCAAACTGCAACCGGTTTCGGCCCGTGATACAACCGGAAAAGCCGCGCCTATTCGTCTTGCCCTCACCGGAAAAGCAGCATGGAAGAGAGCTCCCATCGGCGATAAAGATGATCTGCTCTCCGTCAGCTGCCAACCAATGAACAACGACTTCGTAACGACCTATCGGCGTTACCATCCGACCGCGGAGGGATGGCGCCTCTCTGAGCGTGAGGAGAAGGGGTTGTGGGAGTCAGATGGTGAGTTCCCCCCGATACGGTCATTTCCCTGACCGTCGGCATTATTCGTTGTCAGCATCACCTCCAATAGGAACCTAACGAAGAACGTACTAATTTGAGTTGGCAAAGTCCCCACTCGCTCTTGACCGTATCGCTCTTGATGACACGTCCGTCGTCATCTCCGCAGAGCGACGCAAACTTCCTGACTGGACTGGCACTCCACTAGAATTCCTCGCAAGACTCTCCGCCCACATTCCCCGCCACTACGAGCATCTCGAGCGATTCTTCGGACGCTACTCTTCGGCTACCCGAGGAAAGAGGGGAGACCTCGTGCGGACCCTCACAGGAACCGAGGGAGAGAACCATAATGACCAAACACTCTCAGCTGCTTCCTCTGCCGAATCTGAATCCTCCTGCCCCCGAGCAACCAGATGGGCAACCCTGATGGCTCGCATCTATGAGCTACACCCTCTCACCTGCCTCAACTGCGGCGCCTCCATGCTCATCGGAAGCGATCCGCGACTCCCCGTGAAATCGATCTCGCGCTCGCTCGACCGCTCTCAGATCGCGGTCCAGTGCCATTATCTTTGTCTGCGCCGTTTGCGCATCCACCAAGACCAAATCGTCAGTAGATCGACCAGAATCGTCACAGCGATCAGCATCAAACTGACCAGGGGCCACGCGTAATAAAGCGCTACTATGCCCACCCCCACCAACGGTATAATCAAGAAAATAGCCACTAAAGGTTCCGTTCAGAATTTTGTGTCCGTGACACAGTAGCGTATTTTGTCAGAGGTGAGATGTTCGGGCACGCGGTGTTAGTAAGTCTATCTGTCAACGTTATGGAGAGCTGACTGCAGGGCGTCGCAAAAGTTTATTTTGGGAGCTCATCAGGTGGGCAAAAGCACCCTCCTGAACCTTCGAACCCCCTTCAGGGGATACTGACAAGGTTTAGCTCATTTTCCCAGCTTCCCCGTCTCTTTTGTCATGCCCCCTGGGTCCTGCGATTTTGGCACTCACCAAGTCGCGCCCTCCAAATCCGTCTCAGTTAACGTCTTGCTGAACAGTACTGTGGCAGCGTTCGGCTCGCTTTGAGGACCTGTTGAACCGTTTGGTTTCCGCGACTGCAATACGAGCACTCGAAGTCGGAGAATTCTGACATCTTGTCGATCGGGCCTTCCGAAAGAGCGAGAGGAGTGGCTTCTCGACTCAACCGTCGCAAAGCAAATACTCAAACAGGAACATACTGGGTTTGCTGCATGGGCAGAGCGAAACCCACCAGATTAACCCACTTCACCTACCCCGAACTCGCCCCTCTTCCTCACCCACCAGCCTCCACCCCGCACAAACGATCCTCGTCCACCACAACCCTTACCGCCGCGCCCACCCCTTCACCCCGCTTTGTCAGACAAAATCCCTTCCTAAGCGACAGACGCAACCGACAGCGGCTACGAAGTCCCTTGATGAGATGGCATACCTCGGATATCGTTGAGGATATTGATTTTCCTACGATTCAATGAGCCTCATCACC
>OMII01000142.1 GCA_900299055.1 Pseudomonadota bacterium
CCTGATTGGGGAGTTGCAGTGGGCACTCCGGCCAAGGTGATAAAGGTTAGGTAGACTTATCGCGAATGAGCGAAGATCGATCGCGGTGTAGCGATCATTCGCCGCCTTGAACTCGGGTGAGCGAGAGCCGCACTCGATTAAAGAGTGCGAGCATAATGCGCATCTCATGTTCATTCCCCTCAGTGTGGTTACCCGGGCCGATATAACAGTACGCCCCGACTAACACACTCTCACCCATGAAAACCCTTGAATTTGTGGCAATACGACACGACGAGCCGATATTACAGCCGGGTGAAATTTCAATCGTTCCATGCTTAGCGGCAACAATAGAGAACCGCCCAACACTAACCCTATCACCTATTGTGATACTTGCTTCGTCTCCACGCACATCGAGCGTCGCGTAATCATCGACAATGACCCCCGATCCGAGCGAAATATTGCGGGGCACTCGAATCAACACACCCTTTCCGAATGCAGGTCGGCGCCCACACCGACGGAAGAGGCCTGGATACAACCCAGCCCGAGCAGCAAGCCCAACTAGCCCGCTCAGGTTAGCAACCAGAAACTGTGTGACCTCTGCCCGAAGAAATGCCCAGAGGGACGCTCGACCAGCGGCCAGCTCGCGATACGCAGCCAACCCTGAGCGCCGCACATCTGAGAGCGCGGCCTGCTGAGGCGTCATCGCGGGAGCTGTTGTCGTGAGTGATTGAGTATCCATAGCCTGCTGTGAGTCGTATCTTTGGAACTGTAGCAGAGAGGCTTCGCCTCGTCGAACCATCATAAAAACCATCTAGCAACCTGAAAAAACAGGGCTTTTCTCTCGCATCTCTAGAGCTGGCTCCAACCGCCACAACGAAGCTTTCGGCACTAGTCCGACGAGAGAGGCGATCCGATTTCCATGAGATCGGTTGGCAGTTTAAAGGTAAGTAAGGTACAGTTCTTCAGTCGGCGACGCGCACTATGCGCCTTATATCGCCAAGTACGCAAACTTCCATCAGGAGACTCACGCGCGATGTTTTCCACCCCCGATCAATCAGGTTTTCTTACAACAACACTTGAGAGCGCTCTTGCCTGGGCGAGAAAGTACTCCCTCTTTTCGTATCCGTTCGTCACCGCGTGCTGCGGCATGGAGTTTATGTCCGTAAACTGCTCGCATTATGACACGGATAGATTCGGAGCCGCGTTACCCCGATTTACACCTCGTCAGTCAGACCTGCTATGGGTCGTCGGCACCGTCAATCACAAGCTTGCCCCCGTACTACTACGCGTTTATGAGCAAATGACGGAGCCAAAATGGGTCGTCGCATTCGGCGCGTGCGCGTCGTCAGGCGGATTTTATGATAATTACACAACCGTCGCTGGGATTGATAAGATTATCCCAGTCGATATGTACATACCTGGTTGCCCACCACGACCCGAGACTGTTTTAGACGCACTGATTCACTTGCAACAGAGCATTCAGTCAACAAAGCAACAGGTAGTGCCATCGCAGGGCGGCAAGCAATATCACCCAGACCTGCCTCCTCTGTTAGGGGAGCCTATCGACACTCGCCTCACAAAACCTGTGTAGCCTTAATTGCCGATGATGCCGGCACAGGGCGCGCCACTCTCGAGTCTCATCGCTCAAGAGAGGCAACGGCACATTACGCCGCCGGATCAGCTATGCCGCACGTGGTTCGAATCTCTTTGATCTTCGTCTCCAGCGCCTCGTTGTATGTTCCTGTCGCCACTTCGACGCGATCCCTGTAATCACCAAACAATATACCTGCTGCAGCTGAGAACGGAATCACGGAGCGTACACCCGCTAGCGCTCGTCGTCCTACCGAAGCTTTCTCATCCTCCAGAGTCGCGATATCACTTCGGGCAGTCGAACAATTCACGGGTTTTTGCAGAGAAGCCTTCTCGACATCTGAAACTGACGGCATTGGTGAGTGGTTCTTGCGATGTGCGCAGGCAGACGAAACAATCGCGAGTACTACGAGAGGCACTGTCAAAAATCTCATAAACATCTCCTATGGGGAGCACACTATATAGTAGGAAAAGCTATACCAACTCGCCCACTGCCTTTCCAGACCTAATCAGCTCAAAGCAACGAGCCCGCGGCCTTTTTTGTAATTACCTCATTTGCGTGCGTGCGAGTCTCACCTTCATGGCTACGATGAATTGAGTTCACCCAGGCCACTAATCGCTCAACGTTGACTGGCTTGGGGAAAAACTCTGCGGCATCCAGAGCAGCGAAGCGATACAAGCTATCGTCATCAGCGTCACCACTCATAACCGCCACCAGCTGCCCACTTCTGAGCATTCGTAGCGCGCGGAGCACACGCTCGGCTCCACCATCGGGCATTCGAGCATCACAGACAACACACGCCTCCGGCTCTGCTTGAAGGTAGGCAAGTGCCACATCTACCGAATCAAAGCTTTCCGCTACAAGACCAGCTCGGCTAAGTGTTCGCGCAAGAGACGCCGAGTGCTGCGTATCATCATCAATAATAACGAGCCGTGCTCCTCCATACTGTGGCGCGCGCGAACATACAAAGCTATTATGATGTATCTGCTCATCCCGTAACGAATTAGCAGACCGAGCTACTTCGACCTCTATACTCGTTTCTCCAGAGCTCGAGCGCGCTTGCAATCTGCCGCCAGCTCTTTCTATCAAACTTTTTGTAGCAAGAAGTCCTACACCCCAGCCAGCGGAAGCTCGAATCGACTCAAGAGCAGCTTCAGCCCCCCCTGCTGCTAGGCTAAGATGATCAAGCACCCTTTGGGGGATACCAACCCCGCGATCTACTACGCACACCTTTACCTGAGAATCTTCTATCGCCACCCGAAGCTTCACTTCAGCGCTTTCTGAATACTTGATGGCATTGCCCACAATATTGGTGAGAGCTCTCTCCAGGGCAACTGGATCTATGCGGGCACTCACTTCCTGACACTGCACATCCCAAACAAACGATACCCCCAACTCTCGCGCTTGGTAGCTGAATCTCTCACTCACTCGGCGCAGCACCATGACTACATTACAACTCACCTCCACATTCTTTGTCTCACGACAAGTAGCCGGGGAGAACTTCTCCATTAATGTACTGATATAAGACAGCTCAACCTGAATGGCTCGAACATCTTCTGCAACACCACCGTGCGCACGAGCCACATCGTTCAGTAAATAGCTAAGCGCCGCCAAAGGAGCGCGCACATCGTGCGCAACAGACGTCATCTCACCGAGTTTCTGGCGTGCTTCGCGAATCCGACGTCGCGACTCGATAATCGAAAGCAGCGTCATACTGGATCCCTCGAGCCATCTCGAAAGTTCACAGGCAAGCGCCTGAATCTCACTGATGACTTTAGGAGTTGCTCCTGCTACGAGACCCGCCCACACCATCATCTCGCTACCAACACCAAGCTCCTTGGGCAGGCGGCCCGTCACGACAACCGACGTCCGAAAATGTCCATCTATAAAACGCACCGTATCCAGCGCATGATCCTTGACCTTACAGACACCTCTTACTTCAACTATCTCATCAAGAAAGCTGCGAAGCGTTGCATCTGGTAGCGCAGGCACTCCTCGTGGCCTCGCCACTACACGCACTCCTCCAGTTCCGCCTGTTACGATCGCTAGCCCGGCAATAGTACGGGCTGTCACGTAAAGCAGCTCTGTAGTCGCCTGCCGTAAGAAATCCGCCACCTCGCCCTCACGAGAATCACTCCAGACTCCCAGCGCTTTCTCGAGTGCGTGTGTGACAGCAACCATCAGGCCGCCTCTTCAACTGGAGTGTCACGTAAAATTCGAGCTACTTGCGCACACAGCACTCGCGGATCCTTTGACTTACTCACAAAAGCTGTCGCTCCCAACTCCAGTAGATTTGATTCTAGGTCTGCCCCCTCATCTGAAGTCAGCACCACTACCGGGATCAAGCGATAGCGGCTATCACTCTTCACTCGGGATAGAAATTCACGCCCATTCATGCGTGGCATATGGAGGTCACAGATGATGAGTCGAGGCAAAAGCCCCTTCGAATCTCCCAGTTTCTCCAGCGCCTGCTCTCCATTCTCAGCGAAAGCAACATCACACTGCTCGCGTCGCAACAGTTTCTCTAAAACCCTGCAGAACATCTGATTATCGTCGACTACGAGGATCGGCTGCGCTGGTGCGGCAAGAGTGTCCCTCTGCGGCCTCGCAAACTCGTGAGACTGCAACTGACGCAGCATATCAGCGTCTCTGACACACTGCTGTGATATCTCTGGTGTCTCGTTTTCCGGAAGTAGCAACCGTTCGCTACGTACCTTCCATGAGAGTCTGACATTTGCGGGGCTGCCCAGCATACGCACAAGCACCCTGCCAACTACTTCGTGAGCTATTGTCTCACCATCGAGACTCGAGAGGTGCACAATCAGCGCCTCAAGTGCGCCTGGGTTAATCGTACCCAAAGCCATCCTACCCTCAAGAGTTTGGAACTGATACCGGGTCTTTCCCTCATACGTGAGAATCTCAAAAGATGTCGCTCCATGCGCGGATGCCTCGCTAATTAAGATGTCTATCACCTTACGGCTCAGATCCGATTGGCGTGCGGACTCTGCGTTATCAAGACAGGCTTGAGCTTCAGCAATAATTCGCTCGGCTCTATCGAGAGCTTTGGCGATCTCTGTCCACGGAGCTATTGCCAGAGACTGTGTGCCATCGAAAAGCGCCAGACCACGCACTTCAGCCGGGTCCGTCGCCACGAATCCTACCACTTCCACTCCGTCTATAATTACCGAGGCTCCAATCTTCCGCAGATCACTAAGAATGGAGCGCGCCTTCGGCCCAAAAACTGTCAGGTCTGGAGCCACAACGTTGTCCTGGTACGGCATTCGCAACTCGCGAGCCGCTGCACTCACAAATTCTCGCTCACTTACCCCGACCCATGCCGCGGCAAGAACCCCCCACTGGCGTCGATCGTGAGACGAACCCATTACCTCACGCATAACTGAGCGTGGCACCAACGTTCGCATCGCCTTCACAAGCGATGGAAGTCGAACCGTATCCTCACCGATACGGCGTCGTCTTCGAAGAAACGCCGCTACAGCATTCTGCAAGCTTTTCATAGCTCTACCTCCTCTCTCAGTTTTTTTACTTCTCCATACTGGATAGCCACACCTTTTCGCCATTCAGCAATACCGTGAAACAATCCAGCAACCTCAACACCAACCAGCACAACTTGATGCGCATAGGTTTCTAAAGAACCAGCCACCCCCAGTGGTACGCCTATTTTTTCAGCTCGAGCCTCCTGCACTCGCGCATTCATACTGGCGGAGAGCGACAAGGTCCCTATCTGCGCGCACTCCTGAGCTTGTTCTGAAATCGCTCGACCTGAGAGCGGATCTATCGCGAGCACCCAAAAGCAGGCGGTGGCTGATGTGTCCGTAAGAGCGTATGTCCTACCGAGCGATTCATGGGCAGCGCGGAGTGTCAGGTTCTGGATTAGCTCACGGAGCCGCCCAATATCAGCCACCATCTCACCCGCATCGCCATTCGATGACCACCGAGATACGGCCCCTACGGTTTCACGCAAAACAGCAGAGGGGACCATTCGCATCGCAGTTTCGTTATGGAAGAACGTGCCATATGAGAAGCCAAGGAGGGCGACAGGAAGAATCACCACGCTCCATGCAGCAAGCTCCAGTACTGCAAATCCGCTCCGCGAACGACATCGATTGTGCATAACTACTTCTCCCAAACGATCCGCTCAGACAAAGTCCGCGACACGGCGCCCGCGAGGCGCCCCTGTCGCAGCTCTGCGAGCGAGGCTGCAATTTCTCGCGTCGACCCACCGTGCATACCATAGGTAGGTGGCAGCGGCACAAAAGTGCGGTCGACACCTGCTACTACAGTCAAAACTCGCAGGGGCAATCCGACACCTTCCGAAGCTGCACCGAGTGCCTGCTGGACAAAAGCTGAATAGCCGTCTGGATACGCCTCAGCGCTTAGTACTATTACTACTGCTCGATATTCAAACGGGTTTGCTAGCAACTCATCTGAAACTACCTGAGCGAACTCAAGTGACATCTCGAATGGATCAATCCGCGTCGCGCTCCTCGCAGCGACGCCTCGCACGTCATACACCAATTCATCATTGTGGGGACGACAGCGCTCGACTCCATCACGTATATCTGTGGTAAGTAGCTCAGTGATACCTCTAGCTCCTGGAAATACGGCTACTTTCACCGCAGTATCGGAACTTGCCCTCAGAGTCTCCACTACGCTGTCGACAAACATCGCCCGCGCGTCGAACTCCTGAGCCGTGCACGGATCTACTCCCGGCACCACCGTTCGATCTAGCAACAACAGAACCCCTGCTCGCTGTCGTCGCGCACGACTCTCTGCAGAGAGCTCTACCACGTGAGATTTCTTTCCCACGATATTTTCAATAAATGAGAGAAATGTTCCTGTGTAATCAAGATTTGCGTACACTTCGGCGGAGCTTTGATTCGTTGCTACCTTTACCGCTCGCAGACCAACCATCGAAAATGAAACTCGAGATCGATCAGTCAGGCGTTTTCGGACCCTGGTTTCGACTTCAGTAGCTAAGCGACGATACGCGAGCGCCTCAAAAGCCTCATCATCGAGTGCGCGCTGAATATGATCACGCACTCCAACGAGGTGAGAAAACTCAAGTGTGACCGCTACCATCACCAAAAGCACCGGCAAAAGCGCCAAGACAAATAGCAAAGAGACCATACCTCTTTGAGCGCAATTACCTCGCGACATGAGCCACCTTCGTCGCAATCGAGCTCACCTGCATGAGAGGTACCGTAAGAAAGCAAATTATGAGTCCTGTAAAGGTAACTACGAGAGGCAGAACCGCCTGCACCGGCAACCTCGATATCATCTCCTCCACTGATTCCTGATACGCAGTCTGTGTCGCATCGCTCAACTCTTTAAGTGGACGCACGATCTCGCCACCCTGACGATGCGCTAACGCCAGGTGCGTAAGTGCATGACGAACCGAAATAGATCTTACTCTGAGCGCTACACTCTCAAACGCGGCATCCACTGGCGTCCCGCCCTCAGACAGCTTCACCACATCACTGAGCGCCTTCGATACCGGATCTTTTGCGCCTCGTGAGGCCTCCTGAAGAGCCGGGACAATGTCGAGACCTGCGCCGACAGCCATCACTATCCGCTCCATCACCGTTGGTAGATAGAACTCCATCCTACGCAGTGCTCGCTTCTCACGGACCTCTTTCACGCGAGCCTTATAGAGTCTTCCGGCGAAGACTCCGAGGAGGGCAGCGATCCCGATCGGAATCATAGAGAAGCCGCAGAGCGCGGCACGTAGCCCAGCAAATAGAGTCGCCCCCATCAGTATCGGCAGAGCATCTTTTCCGGCGCGACATCCTAGGTCAGCTGAGCACGGTGCTAGTCTCTGCTCCGATTCTGTCTCCAGTAACGCTTGTGTTATCGAAAGAGTCTCCGCTCTCAGGAGCACAAGCCTCAATCCGGTCAGACAGCAAGAAACGACAACAAGAAGAAATAGAATCGTCATCACGAGAGCTTTTCCTCCCGTCCCATCGACAGCATCCAGGCGACACCAGCGCAGACCAATACTACTCCAGACATAAGAAATACCACGCCCAGTGGATTAGCCAGCGCTATCTCAATACCTTGGCGATTAACTGCGATCTGCATCACACCGATTAAGGCAGCACAGCCAGCGATTCCTACAGCGGACATCCGATGCATCGCCAAAGCTGCTCGCGTTTTTCTCCTGAATGACTGCCGTTGCCTCACCACCCGCACGATCCGGTGGAGAGGCTCTGCAAGCGAACTTCCATGCAGACGGGAGAGCACAAGGCAACGCTTAAACAATTCAATGTCAGGATGCTGGTAGACAGCACATAACGAATTGACCAATTCCACTTCATCTCCTCCCCTGGAAAGGCGAATCCGAAATTCCTCAAGCTCCTGCTTGAGTGGAGAGTTATCCGAAACGTGATGGGCGGCGTCTCCTAGTGCTTTGAGGGGGTCGATTCCCGCGCGCACGGATGAGGCAAGCGAGGTGAGAAGGGCCGGTAAGTCGCGCTCGAGGGCATATACTACTCTCTTCTTTTGTCTGCCAAGACACCAACGTGATACCGCCAAAGCGATCAGAAGAACAGCGAGGCCGACAAGTGGCCCTGTCAACACCAGAACAAGAAGCGTAGCGAGACTAGCAGGCACAGCAACTGGTGCTTGCAGCACTCGGTGTGCACCCAGCAACGACCCAAACGTTTTGGCGTAGACTGCGCGTGGCGTCATACCAACTGTGTCGCCGTATGATTCCAAAAGCTCAGAGGCTATACCACGCTGACGTCTCATCCCCGGCGCACCCTTTATCTCCTCATAGCGCTCGCGCTCTCGCGGTACGAAACTTCAATTGGCAATTCAAGACTGTCTGGAATTTCAGAGAAATTGAAGGGAGGTCGAAGGCGCTCGAGCCGCTCTCGATAGGCACTCACCCGCGAGACTACACACCAACGAGGCTGCCCCTGAACAACCTTGTATGAGAATATTTCACGCTGTCGCAGCACTCCATCCGCCACAGGGCCGAGTTCCCGAACTTCCATGACACGACGAACGCCTGTTGTCTTACAGACATCAACCACTACCATCACCTGCACCGCAGTAGCCACTTGCGCCCCAAGCAATCCACGGTCGGCGTTGCGCTGAACTCGCGCGAGAAAGAGCTCAAGTCGCGTTACAGCATCAACAACATTTCTGCCATGCAGTGTCGAGAGACCTGAATGCCCTGAAGCACATACATCCACGAAAGCTTCAGCTGCCTCGGCATCACGGATCTCGCCGAAGATTATTCGATTCATTGCCATACGCATTCCAGCGCGGATGCATTGCGCCGGAGACACTCGGCCAGATCCCTCGAGATTCTCCTCTCGCGTGGTCATATACCTTACATGAGGATGATCGAGTCGAATCTCAGGAGTGTCCTCTATAACCAACACTGACTCATCGTGTGGTATCGTCCCTGCTAAGGCTCGAGCTAGTGTCGTCTTGCCAGTTCCTACTTCGCCTACAATCATGACAGTACGATTGATTGCCACCATCGCCCGTAGGTAGCTCAACACTGTACTGGGTGCGAGTCCGGCGCTCTCCAAGTCATCCAAGGCTACCGATGAAAACCTATTCACTCTAATAGTCAGGTAAGGTCCGTCATCACACAGGGAGGAGTGTACGGCATGGATTCGCACAAGCGAGCCTATCATCCCATCTGCTATCGGCTGTTTTGTGGAATATGCTGTGCCCGCACGATGCAGCAGTCGCTCGACGTAGGCTTCATACGAACGTTGGTCCGCAAATCGAATTTGTGTGCGCACGCTGCGACGACCCTGCTGAATCGATACCTTAGAAAAGCCCGACACGACGATATCGGAGACCTGTGGATCCTCCAGCAAGGGGCGCAGGATACCAAACGTATGTGAATCACCCTCGATATGAGCAAGGATCTCATCACGCTCAAAACTCGAAAGCTCGACTCCTAGTCTGGCCGCTGCCTGCGTGACGTAGCGACTGAGGTCGGACGCCGATGCTACTGATGGGACACCTCCATCGTGAGCAATGGCACGTTTCGTATCGTCTAGGACGTGCGCTAGGAGTGGAGAGAGCGAACTCGGGCCACTAGCAACGTGTTCACCTATCATTCTCGTACGCTCCCTGCTTGAGATGCGTTTCGAGCGAAAAATCCAGCCGGTATACTGTCGGCTGGCATCCAACGCCCGTTAACGAGTGCGTACTGTTTCCTGTCAGCGCCGGATCCGAACGTTACCACTCCACCTACACGTTCACGCTCCCCCTCTCTCGCTCCACCCCGTATTTCATCAGAGGAGAGGCGAGTTTCGCGCCAGCTCTCAAGATCACGCTGACTCCGCAACGCGAATGCAATTCTTCCAAGGGGCACCGCGGTATTGATCGCTAGGCACTGCTCCTGGGTGACTAGGAGCGTTACTGTATTCGGGACGCCGCTTCCGGCCTGATTCACGTCGACCGGTGAAAGCGAACGCTCTGCTGAAATGACTTTGACCTGCTCAGCGATCACCGTCGTACGATTTTTTTCAACAAGAAGTACATCAACAATGGAGCCTCCTCGCGCCCAGCCCTCGACAGCAGACGTGGCGTCTACCCGCACTGTCATCGCTCTCATGCCGGGAGGAATTCTTCCCACTACAGGATTGGAGATCTCATCAACGGCGCCAAGATTTGTCTCCAGAACAGGCAATCCGCCCGGCAACGGGGCAAGTGTCACAAGATCTCTGACCGCCGCCAGATCTCGGAGAGCCCCGTTAGGGAGCTGGTGAACAGGAAATTTCTCTAATCGCGTCCTTATATCCCGCACGGCGACCCCAGGGGCCACAGGCCGCTCCGGTACTGGCACCTCGACCACATCATATTCAGGAACAAAAGCCTTGTGAGGCTCGCGAGAGGAAATGGGCGCATTTTTAATCCCAGCGGTGTATGCGGTAAGTCCCACTCCCACAACGATAGCACCGATTCCTAGCGCGAGCCCCGGGCTCGTTCGCCTTCTAAATCCTGATGTAGCGACTCGTGCTACCATAGCAGACTAGTTTGTTACTACTCCGCCCGACCGCGCCTGCGCCCACTGACCAACGGAGCCAAGCAAGTCGACGAGATCCCCTCCAAGTGCGTTTAGTCCGGTCCAAAGAATCCCCGCAATAATCGCAGCTCCGGCGCAATACTCGAGCAATGTATAGCCTCTTTCACTCCTATGTTTCGCTGTTTTCATCGCCTTCTCCTTTTGTGATAGACATCAAGATCACGTTAGTCGTTAACTGGAGACCATACTCCCAAGGTTGGAACTACAGTCATCCCAGCAGTACCGGCTTTGACACCAACCCGTCGAGTTCTGGCTCAGACAGACCGATGAGTTGCGCCGCCGCCCCAGGTAGCAGTGACTGCTCCCCGGATCCGTACGGGCGCTGCGTCGCCTTCGGCACTTTTCCCCAGAGCTGTGTCGCGAGCCAAGCAAGGCGACGCTGAAGTGCGCGCAGTACTGACCCCCTGAGAGCAAAAAGCCGCTTGAGCGGAGTCGGCTTCTCAGCCTCGACTGCCGCATCGACAAATATCTCTCGTAGACTTCGACTGAGGAATCGATATGGTGTGTATCCGCTGCACACCCAGGCTGCGCCGCGCCTAGAGCGGGGCACTGCTACATGACGAACGCGTCGTCCAGCAATGACAGCAACCTCATCTCGCAAGAGATTGATCGGGGCTATTCCCACCCCCGTATCATTTATAAGCGTGGTCAGAAGAGCGTCATGCCGTAGAAATCCTGCAATGAGTGAGAGAGCCTGGCGATTTGCAAATGCCGCACTTACGTCACGGTTCATTACAAACATCACCTCATCTGCAATCTGGTAGAGCAGATTTCGGCAGCCAGAGAAGAGGCCAGAGCTATCAACGAGCACCTTGTCATATGAGAGCAGCAACGCCTCAAGAAACGCGGTAAAACTACGCTGTGCTGCGAGGGGAAGAAAAATACTCTCATTACGTCCGGCGGGTGGGACCACACAGGAGAATCGTTTTTCATCTACCCACACCTCTCGAGCACACTCACTGGCTGTCTCAGCTGTAACTACACGTTGTTGCTCGAGTATAAGCCTCAGCGGCTCATTCATGTGAGGCTTAACTTTAAAGAAGCGAGAGAGATCCTGAGAAAGAACGTCCGTATCCACCACACATACACTGCGGCCATGCGCGTACCATCCCTCTGCGAGAGTCGCTGCCATAAAGGTCTTCCCGACTCCCCCTCTCGCGCCGTCAATGATAACGAGTTGCCCCCGCTTTTTATTGTTGAAACGCCGCTGAAGCAGCAAGATTCGACGGAAGAACTCCTCACTTGTCGCGGTATCAAGAAATACATCATCAACACCCAAGCGACTGAGCTGCTCGACAAGCCCAAAGGAATACGTACGAGCGTCAAGAACAGCAAGGAGCACTTTGTCGCAAAGCTGCTTGCGTATCCCCTGAATGAAGGCGGCGTCACACCCAATTAACTCGGGGCCAACTACACACACATCAAGAGCGCCGTGGAAGCGCACCTCTTCCGGCGAAAGCGAATGGAGGGAGAGGCGCGGTAACGATATGGTAAAGTCGGGAGGTGTCCAAGCCCATCGCTCAACTACCGCGGTAAGGCGACGACGCCCCTCCGCGCTTAAGTCAACGATCCCCAATTCAATCATGCTCTATTCCTCTATGAAGGAGACTGATTGCGTTACAACAACTGGGAAAAACCGTTCAGCACCTGTGAGTCGAAAGACTCATAACCGGGCTCGACCGTAGCACAGGAAATTGCTTTTCGATCCTAGAAACATTTCTTTCGTGAAATTTTTCTGTAGATTTTCGATCTATCGATTTGAAAAAGAACTTTCGACAGAAAATTTTTCTCTGGTGACAACGTTTCAAGTGTCGATCACTCCGAGAAACTCGTAGGACCAGTAAAGCGATTATGCATTTTCAAACCGCGCAGCGTGGTGCGATGCGAAGCAGAACCTCGAAGACTATCGCCCGGACAGCGCAGTCGTAATCTATCGCGCGACATACAAAAACAGATCACACCCCCGGCAGAAATTCTCCGAGCACTCCATCGGACTGTTGTGGCAATGAACGCATCGTCTTTTGGCGCAGGATAATTTTTTACTATGAGCACACCACACTTCCCCTCTCCGCCTGAGATACCAAGACCGATTGATGAAAGGCCTAGAACGCAGTAACCTCGAACGAGCCCGCGAGATAACGTTACAATCGGGGCTATCCCGATCGTCAAGGTATGGCACAGCCCCCTTCTGAACAAAAATTATCGCTCCGACGAAATTGGATCCTCGGTGGATACACCGCGGAGCTGGCCTATTCTCTAACCCTAACCCCATCTCAGCTATCGGACGTCGTCGACACCTGTTTAGCAGCACTTCACAAGCACGCATCATCTTCCTCCGCGCTCGACTTTAAGGGAAGAAACCACTTCGACACGATGATTGCTGGCATACCGGGAGAAGCAGACGGCGAGATTTTCCGACTCGGTGGTCTGATCGCCACGGGAAGCTCGGCGACTGATTTTGAATGGTCTCCGTTTGAAGCGTCCTACCACAGTGAGTTCAAAGAATTCGAGGGTAACCATCACATCACACACACTCTCGTACATCACCGCTCTGATGCCGTACCCGAGTGGCTTCCGTGGCGACTGCTCGGCGCTGCAGCACCGATTCGTCCACGATATCTTAGAATTGGCATCGAACGTTTTCAGAGTAGATTCCACACTCTGAGCTTTGGCTATCTTCCACAGGTAACCGACTCTCTGCTCATCGACGCCCTCGAATCCAAGCTTAGCCTTCGCTTTGTCACAGAGCGTCGAAAATGGCAGGCGACCCAGCCGTTCGCCGAGTTTCCACTTTTTGCCGCTATCGCCGAGGCACTCCAACTATCGCTAGGGCTTTCTATCGACTCTCTTTTTAGGACAGAGCTGGCTAAAGCCACAGGGAGGTAGTGCACAACCCCCTTCTCTAACGCCGCAATTTCCGAGTAAGCTTAGAAGATATGCTTAGGGGCTTTGCTTCACTATCGTTTCACAATCGAGCCCATCAGCTCGCCATCGCCACGATCGTCGTATCTATCATCCAGGGGTTTTTACTCCAGAGCGGTACATATATCTTTTTGTTTTCTCCGTTTAAAACGCTCTACTATTTTGAACTGTGGAGACCTTTTACCGCTCTTTTCGTCGCCGCCAGTCCAGTAGAGGTAATTTTCGGTACTCTCATCATCTATAGCATCGGAGGTCTGCTCGAGACTCGGTGGAGTCGGCGGCGATTTTTATACGCGATTGTGGGAATACCCCTAGCCGCCGAACTAACAGTGCTCCTCATCGCGTTCATCGCCCCATCTATAGTGCCGCCAGCTATGTTGTACGCGGGATCACGGCAGATAATCACGACGCTGTGGATACTATACGGGCTTGCGTCGCATTTCAGTCGCGAGCGACTCAACTTTTGGGGGACCCCAATCACGGGAAAAACTTTTGCTCTGATCGGGGTTGGGTTTGTTTTTCTATCAGGCGTATTTGGGGGATTCACACCCGTGCTCCCCGACATGATCACGGTATGTCTATGCTATCTCTATATGTACCGCTTCAACGTGCTACACTTTACTCGTAAATACGAGCTGTCTTATTACGACTGGAAGCTCAAGCGTCTGAAGCAGAAGAGTGGTTTTAAAGTCATCAAAGGCGCGCGCTCAGATGACGACTCAGATCAGCAGATACACTGACAAACTCTCTATCTCACGCACTCACCCTCTACACGACTATGTGACAATTCACGCAGGCAACGCGCTGAAGAGTCGCTTTCCTAGCATCATAGCTGCAACAAAGTCTGGGTAGGCAGTGCAGCTCTTATGAGCCTAAGAGAGCAAGCGCGCTCATCACCGCAAGGGCACCACACGAAATGGCGGCACAGACAACCGCAAGCGCAGCCCCTCCCGTGAAGGGCAGGCGCGGTCGGAGATCAAAGTTTGTGGCAAGCGGCGAGAGGATCGACACCATACCTGCAAAAAGCAAAATTGCTCCGAAACAAAGCATTCCAAACACACCGCTTCGCACCTCAGAAGACTGTGCCTTCGATAACGACTCGGCGGTAAAAAGCCCTGGCCGAATAAGGAGCGTGTCACTTGGTGTCGCTCCAACAAGGGTCCGCTCGTCTACCTGCTTGGTCATAACGGTGTAATCACCTTGTGGCAGCGCTTCATACCAAACACGCATATCTCCAAGCGCTGGACTCTCGAGATTGCCAGGCCGTGGAACAATTATCTTATTTTCCTCAATCAAAAGCGTTGAATCCTTTAACATGGACTGATCAAGCGTCAGCGGCAGCAGTTTAACGATCGACTCCAGCAATACACTACCATCGTAGCCGCCGAAGCGAGAACTCTGAACTACTTGTCGCACTGACGCAGATCTCAGCACCGGATTTTCATGCCCCTCAGGGGATGAAAACTTAAAGAAGTCCACTTCGCCTTCATGCCAGCCTTGCGAGTATCGTGGCTCGCTTGAGTTCGAACCTACCTCTTCAGTCCATTGGTACATTTCAACATGACGCCTGAGAATTAAATAAGCACCCGGCTTGAGATATTCATCCTCGAGCTGCTGATCTGCCACAAACTTACCGGCCGCAACCACCAGCTTGCCATTATCTGCGGCACTAGGAACCGAAGCATCGATATCCACCGCACCTGCACTCAGCGTACCTATCGTCGAAATATCTGCTTTTTCTCCTTTAACGCTGCCCCACATCATCAGGACACCGCTTAGCAGCGTTATCAAACCGAAGAACGCCTGAAGAGCTGAGTTGACACGCGCGAATCGAGCCATACGAAGAAAATCTCAACTAAAGTAAGCCTTGCAGCCTCGCTTTCATAAGAAGCGCTATCGATTTGGCGTCAGAGAATGACCCTGAGACAATAGCTTGCTCCATTTCCTGTACCGTCATCGGATACAACGATATCTGCTCATCCTCATCCGGCTGCGCAGGATCCTCGTAGAGGTCTCGCGCTACGAAAAGGTACTGCACCTCCGTACAGAATCCTGGCGCGGGTACTATCGCGCCCATCGGAATCAACTCTCGCGCAGCCATGCCGATCTCCTCACGGATCTCACGTCCAGCACATATATGCGGCACCTCCCCTTTTTCGATCATTCCCGCGGGGAGCTCCAGGAAATCGCGGCGCAGCGAATGGCGATACTGAGAGATACAGCAAATTCGTCCATCAGGCATGATTGGCAGAATCACCACAGCTCCGGGATGCTCTATCGTCTCGTGGGTATGGCGCCTCCCATCATCGCTCTCGATGACATCGCGTACACCGCGAAGCTTTCCCTCATACAGAACTGTGGTTTCGATTACTTTCATGAGACGCAGGACCTCTTCGTCATAGGATGCTTACCAGCCAACTACCTACTCACCTCCTCCACAGAGGGTGTTCTATCTGGCTATAAAAACACCATTATAGTCTTAGGGGCGCCCATGAGCGGCCCTCAGTTCCTCTGGTGAGGCATGATAAGTAGGCGAAACCTCCTTTCACCGGAACTCGATAGAACCAGCGGTCGCCTTTTTCGCATCAATTAAGTAGTCTACGATTAGCTGCCTCGTGGGCACAATGACTCTGTTCAGGCCGGATCGTCTGACGAATCCTTGATGTGGCGGCGTCCAGATGTAGCGTATGAAACAATCGATCTCTATTTTACGTAGTGAACCTCCGCCCCTCATGAGCCAAACTCCCCCAACTACCAAGCTTCATGACTGGTTTGAGCGCCAAGAGTCAGTGGCAGACGCGATAGAACTGAGCGTCGTGGTGCCTGCGTTCAATGAAGAACGGCGGCTACCGCCGACTCTCATCAACATGATCGATTTTTTCGATCGATTGGCTATCTCCTACGAAGTGCTTGTGGTTGATGATGGCAGCAGTGATGGAACCGCTGATATCGTGCGCAAGTTCGAGCGAGTTAGAGAGCAGGTGAGGCTGATTCAGTTACCGAAAAACTACGGCAAAGGTCACGCCGTGCGCCTTGGAGTACTCAACA
>OMII01000143.1 GCA_900299055.1 Pseudomonadota bacterium
ACATAAGGGACGCTTACCTTCTGCCGACATTCGCGAATTGACGAGAATCTGGGCAATCGCGTCCTTGGCACTCTGCGATGGCTCTGCCTCATACGCCCGATGCATCGCCTGGATAAAATCGATTGGATGATAATACGAGATAAATTGAAGCGCGTCGGCGACACTTGTGATGAAATCAGACTCAGAGATGACGTTCATGGCAGGCGCTGTCCTTGCGATAGAAGCTTGGTTTTGCTCGTAAAATGTAGCTCGCGGCGCACTTCAGCGCAACAATCTTGCACAGCTACAAGAGCGCGCCTGACTTTCGACCCTGTGTGAGCATGATAACAATAAAGGCGGGACCCCCTATCACCGAGGTAAAGACTCCTGCCGGAATCTCAAAGGGCGCGATGATAACTCGACCAAGAACGTCACAGAGCACGACCAACATCGCTCCAACGAGACACGAGAGCGGTATGAGAAACTTATGCCGAAGCCCGATCATCGCCCGACAAAGAGCAGGAACGATTATACCGACAAATCCTATCACTCCGCACTGCGCCACAACCCAACCGACGACAAAACTGGTTAGCACAAACGATGCGCGGGTCAGGCGTGGCACATCAATTCCTTTAACCGTCGCGATGTCATCCCCAAAGAGCATGAGATCAAGTCCGCGCTCATTGCGCATCAGCCACACCAATGCCACAGCCACAAAAACTGTTCCCAGCGCGAGGTCTCCCCAGCCAACCGCTGGAATCCCTCCCATCATCCAACGCGTCACACGAAAGAGCTGCGAGTAGTCACACAGGTACTGAATCAGGGTAAGAAGGCTTGAACAAAAGAAGCTGTACACTATTCCAACTAACAGCAGCGTACTCCCGTGGTTGTACCTGCTTCTCATACTGAGCGATGTAATAAGAGCGATGCTGAGCAGTGCTCCAAGTATGGCGCAGACACTGATATCAAGACCGATCGATGAACTCGTCAAACCAAAAACAAGCGCCGATGACGCGGCAAGGGCGGCACCCGAGGACACTCCCAAGGTAAACGGGCTGGCGAGGTAGTTCTTGAACAGCGCCTGATAGCACGCCCCTACCATCGAAAGACCCGCCCCCACCAACACGGCAAAGAGCGTGCGTGGTAGCCGAAGATTAAAAACGATAGAGTAGGCGTCCGGGTCGTTGTACAAGTCGCGCGGCGAATATGCCGTGATGCCGCACAAAAGACTCGCTACACACAGTATGAGAAGCACGCCGCAGGCTACAGCTATAACGACACGCGGATCTCGCGTGACTGCACACAAGGGTTTATGAGTTGATATATCTGAGCCACCCCGGTGCCCGTCGTTCATGTGGATCCCCAAAACGAGTTACGTGGGAACAACTACCGAACCAACTACCGAATCGTGCTGTAATTTAACAAAGCCACACCCATACGCCCGCTCTAAGTGTGACACGACAGCAGCCTCTGAGGTTGAGCCCTCCCAGTAGCTCTCGCCGTTTAACATCACCAGCATACGCGAACAGCAGCGCAGCGCCAGGGAGATATCGTGGGTCACGAGGACGTAGGATATCCCCATCTCATCGCGGCAAATCTTCAGAACCTGCTCAACATGAGAGCGCCCCTTCGGGTCGAGGTTGGAAGATGGTTCGTCCAGCAGTAACAGCTTAGCGCCTTGCGCCACCGCACCAGCAATAATGACTCGCTGCAACTCTCCGCCGCTTAGCTCGGGGAGCAGCCGATGCCCCAAGTCACCGATCAAGCCTTCAACCGACGGGCCACGCCGCGGTCCGCTTAACTCTAAAAACTCTGACACCGTAAAGCACGGAAGAAATTCCATCCTCTGAGGCACAAGACTCACTATCTTTGCGAGCTTTTCGGCCGGCTCATCACGAACCTCTCTCCCCATAAGGGTGACGTTCCCAGTGTATCCTCGATACAAACCGCACAGAACGCGGATAAGGGTTGTCTTGCCAGCTCCATTTGGCCCGACAACTGAAACACAATCGCCAGGTCGCATAGTCCAGGAGACATTTGAAACCATCGGCCGATTATGAAGGGCGAAGCTAAGCGATTGAACTGAAAGAAGTGGTTGCGAAGCAGAGTGCGATGAAGAAAGCGCGGCCGTCATGGTTCGTCGTTACTACACTGCGTTTACTACCTAAGGGTACAGCTATCTCTGATTTTTACGGGCTCGGCTGACACACCCAGCCCGCGAACAATCGGAGCACCTGGATATAACGTGGACCAGGGATACTTGCATAGTCATCATCGATCAAAAAAACACGATTATTTTTAACTGCAGGAAGTTTAGGAAACGACCTCCAAAATGATAGGAGATTTTCTGAGCTCTTGCCGTCATCTACGTTGACAATTTCAATAACTGTGTCAGCGCCGAGGCTCATTATCCCCTCTGCTGACAAAGACGGCACCGCAACCGTACCGCGAGGATTTACATTCTCCGCTCCAAGCATCTGGAGAAGCTCACTATAAAATCCATCACGTCCCGACACATAGACGCCCGAGGTGCTACTACCCTCTCTGGTTCTTCCAACGACAACCATCACTCGCGCCGGCTTCGCGCTCAGCGCTTTACGGCTTATTTCACAACGAGAAAGTATCAACTGCTCGTCTCTGTCATACTCCTGCAGGCGCTTATTGGCACTTTCCTTTACACCGCACACGGAGGCGACCGTCATCAGGCTCGCTCTGATTCCCGCTCTCGAACTGTGATCAACTTCGATTACAGGAACCCCCATACGTCGCAGGGCTTCAATAGAGCGAAAATTCTCTTTCAACGCAAACACGAGCGTGGGTTTTTTCGCCAGCAATCGCTCGATATTGACGTCATAAAAG
>OMII01000144.1 GCA_900299055.1 Pseudomonadota bacterium
CCCTCACTCGAGGCGAAGAGTTCTTCAGACCTCACCTCGGCGGCCGGAGCCGCTGCTGGCTCGGCGGCATCAACTGAACGACGTCGCCGGATTACATCTCCCGAGCGCTTTTCGACGACCGTGTAGGTTGTGCCGGTTGTGCGGTCGACCTTCGTGGTCACCACCTCTGAGTTGGTTGCCTTAGACGGACCCATGGTCTGCCGAAGGATCGCCCTACGAACATTATCGGCCTCATCTGAATCCAGCGAGTGAGAATGAGAACTCTTGCCTGGGATACCCAGTTCCTGTGCCTTCGCGAGCACTACTTTGTTCTCTACACCTAACTCTTTAGCTAATTCGTATATTCGTATTTTTGACATGTGCTCTTTTATCTTCGTCTGTAAATTTTCTCTTGTCTCTTAAGCGCATCTTCACTCGATGCGTGTCATTCAAATCTTATCGCTGCGAATTTCGTGTCTAGGCCCCAAATTCTCTCCGACTAAATCTGCCCACGGAACCTGACGCGTACACCACTCTATAATCTGACCTTTTTCGCAAAGCCTCCTCGCTTCTCACACGCCTCTTTTGGAGCCTCCAGCTCGATCCGGGTGTGCACCCACATCCCGAGTTGTCTCGCCACCTCCGAAACCTGCGCCGCCGACAAGCTGTCTGGTTTGAGGCGGAACAGTTTTTCCCACCTACCAGACTGACCCATCTTAGACACACATTGCGGGGAGAGGTGGACATATCCACCTCTCCCCGGGAGTCGTTGATGCTCATCCCAGACCAGCCGCCCTGCGACATTGACTAGACGAGCTAGGGAGCGCTTATCGGATTTCGAGCGACACACACAACACGTCCTCTCGATTAGCCTCGCCGTTCCCTTCACGACTCAAAACAACCTTTTTCACACCGTCTGAGCGGTGCGCGCTACGCCACTACGAAGAAACGACTCCGCAGCCGAGCGTATCTGCTCGATATCGCTCTCCTCGATACCACTAATCTCCTTCAGCGCATCGTCCTCCGCTTCGATCACTCCCTGAATTGTGGTGTAACCAGCAGCGACGAGCATCTCTCGTAGATCAGCTGTAATCGCCAGACGCTCTAAATCACTTACTACCGCAGCGGCTGGACCACCGTAGGTATCCGCATCATCACCCAAGGTTTCTGCGAAATCTTTGGCTTTCTTGAGGATCTCTGATGCCTGCTCAGCGTTGATACCCTCAATCTCCATCATATCCTCAAGCGCTGAATCGGCTACCTCACGCACAGTGCGGAAACCATGCTGGAACAACAGCTCAGCGTGCATGAAATCGATGCCTGGAATGCTTGCCAACGCAGCACGGGCGCGACGAGCCTCTTCCTCAGCAACCGAAACACTTCGCACGTCAATTCTCCACCCAGAGAGCTTGCTAGCCAGCTTAACATTCTGACCACGGCGACCGATCGCGAGTGACAGCTGATCATCGGGAACAATCACCTCCATCGAGTGCTGCTCCTCATCCACAACAACTCGGCTCACCTCCGCTGGCGAGAGAGCTCGCGCTACGAAGGATGGCTCATCTGGTGTCCATGTAATGATATCGATTCGCTCACCACGAAGCTCTTGTACCACCGCCTGAACGCGAGATCCCTTGATACCGACGCACGCGCCAACTGGATCGATCGAGGCATCGTTCGAGTAAACAGCTATCTTCGCCCGCTCACCTGGCTCACGCGCTACCGCTTTCAACTCAATCACGCGATCAGCGATCTCTGGAACCTCAAGCTCGAAGAGCTTCTTGAGAAAGTCTGGGTGGCTTCGTGTAAGAACAATCTGCGGACCACGCGCGGAGCGATCAACATCAAGGACCATTCCACGGAGACGATCACCAGGGCGGTACTTCTCGCGCAGGATCTGCTCTCGCTTTGGAAGGATCGCCTCTGTGCGTCCAAGGTTAACGATGATGTTACCGCGCTCAACTCGGAGCACGATACCGTTCATCAAATCACCCTTTGAGTCCTTATACTCTTCGTAAATAACTCCACGCTCAGCATCACGCACCTTTTGCATGATAACCTGCTTTGCCGTCTGCGCAGCGATACGACCAAGAACCGCAGTGTCGAGCTTCTTACCGAGCTCCTCGCCCACCATCGCTTCAGGATCACGCCGACGTGCGTCATCGAGCGAAATCTGTGTATCAGCATCCTCGACGGCCTCAACGACCACTTTAAACTGAACGACCTCTATCTCTCCCGTCTCAGGATTGAGCTTTGTCTCTAGGTTGAGGTTGTGCCCATAGTGCTTGCGAGCAGCCGACAACATCGCAGACTCAACAGCCTCGATAAGCACCTGCTTATCGATACCCTTGTCGCGGCCCATTTGGCTCAAAATGGCATTCAAATCAAAAGTTGATGACATACATTCACCTTTTCTGTTTACAGCACTACTTCTACACCAGAGCCTTTCAACCTCGGAACATCCCCAGGTTTTCTCGCTCTTCGTTAAAACTTAAAGTCGACCCTCGCCTCTTTCACTTCCGTCAAATGAATCGAAATCGTTTCCTTCTTCGACTCACTCTGTACTTCCACGGTGTCTCCACGATGCGAGCACAAAATTCCTAATATTACCTGGTAGGTGCTCGTATCGGAGTTTCGATACTTGATTCGCACCCGCTCTCCAACAGCTCCCGAAAAATGCTCAGGGCGACGCAACCTACGGTTAATGCCAGGACTCGACACCTCAAGCGTACAAGTGTCTGGAATGAAGGGCTCCTTCTCGTCGATATCAAGAAGCTTCTTACACACCCGAACACAGTCTTCGAACATCACACCGTTTCGATTTACACCCTCGGCTGACGCCTCGTCGCTCGCTTCTGTCTGCTCTGCTACAGCTCGCTGCTGGCCACCTTTCGTTATGTAGACTCGAACAACGCCTCCACGACGAGCATCACTTGGAAAATCGACGTCGAACAGCTCGACGCCTTCCTCATGCGCTACTTCGCTTATGGTTTTCCAAACTGCGGAACCTTCGTTCATTCAAATCTCACTACCAAGCACCCGCTTTACAGGTCTGCCAGATTGCGGCCATACCACCCGCACCGCCACTTTTGACGTGACCCTGATACATCAATACTGATCCAGGATAACGAGTTCGAAGGTGAGACCACCTTCGAGTGGCAGGAACTGCCGGAACATCGGGAGGTTAGCACATACAACCGGCTCGTTCAACACCGCATGGGGTTATGAAACGAGCCCTGGAGGACTTCGGCCGCGCTGCTATTTACTCAGTACTATCAGATAGTTACTGCAAGACACACACCCCTCCGCCCGCCGCGCAACTCTCGTCATCCGAGGCTTCTACGCAAACTCAATCAGCTGAAAGCTGCGTCGATCGTGAAAGTCAGGCTCATAGTTCGGCGCCCCGGCGGAGGACACATAGCTCACCTCTCCCGCCTCATGGAGACAGGCGCTCACCTGTCCGAGAGACCCCCCAACGAGCGAGACGGCAACCTGCGCTCTGGAAACACCGAGAACCCCACGCCACTCACCTCCCTCACCATCTGCGCACCAAATAACCACCTGCGGAGTCACCGGCTCAAACGCTCGTGTGCGATATCCAGAGAAAGTCATCGCCCACCAAGCCCCATCACCTGTTATATGGAACTCCTGATACTGTCCCGCAGCATCCATGAGGAACAGTTCTGCGACATCTCCCTGCTGGGCGAGCCACTCAACGAACTCCCCGTGCTTATATCGGGGCGGGGTTGGTTTAGCTTTTGGAAACTCGACACCAAACCAGAGCGTTTCCGGATCTAGTACAACCGTCCAACGATACGGTCGCACAAGCGTCGATCCACTCCACGTACAGAGCGCCGCTTGCCGTGGAGCGCGCAAAACATACTCAGGCGTTACACGATGCTCTGTACGGTGAATTACTATCGAATCTGCCATGTTAGGAGTTACTTACCCGCTGCTGCCGCTTCAGGGCAAGAGCTGATTCCTTTTGACGAGCCTCTCCAGTCGCAAATGGTCGCAAGTCGCGCGGGAGATCTGATCTTCCGCCACGTTCGTAATCTCGCGCAATCGCCGCCCCGACCACCTCTGCGGGGAACCCAAGCTCCTGCAAATATACGAAGAGTAATTCGGTCAGCGCTTTCAACTGAATCGATGCACGACGCCCCACCCTCACGTAGAGCCACTCACTGAATTCCATGAACGCTGCAAATCGAGACTGCTTCCCCTCCCAAAGATAGGACCGAGAGTCCGAGAAGTTGCCGCTATTAGCTATGAGGTCCCAGTACCGCGCGAATCGCTCCATTCTCTGCATATCAAAAAATGAGATGTCACGTGTCTCTAAAACCTCATAGGGAGGTTCGTCACTGTAACGAATCAAAAACTCCTCAGTGTGCCGAGTAATAGGAGTGCCACGAAGCCGCTTGAGTATGCCCACCTGAATCTCTTGCGGCTCAAGTACTGCGAGTTGATCAAATCCCCTTGCAAAGCTCTCAATACTCTCCCCCGGCAGCCCCACGATGAGGTCTACGTGAAGATACGCGTTGGTCTCTTGGCGCAGATACGTAAGATTCTCCAGCAAGAGAGGGACATTCTGCCGCCGACTTATTCGAGCTCCGACGTCCTTATTAAGTGTTTGCACACCGATCTCCAACTGAAGGGATCCCGGTGGAAACTGCTTCACCACTTCGCGTAGTGCAGCCGGAAATCGATCAGGAACCATCTCAAAGTGAACAAAGACCCCTGGCGCCATTCGCTCAAGGAAAAATCGAAGAATAGCCGTGGAGGTTTTGACATTGAGGTTGAAGGTTCGATCTATGAACTTAAACGTTCGCGCACCACGTCTAAACAAAGTATCAAGCTCCGCAAGGACGCGGTCGTGATCAAAACTTCTCACAGGTATGTCAACGGATGAGAGACAAAACTCGCAGCTAAACGGGCACCCACGCGAAGCCTCCACATAAATGACTCGGTGTGCGATATCGGAATCGCTATAGTGCGAGTACGGAAGCTCGAGGGCTCCAAGTGACGGTAGCGGTGCGACAATCACTTTGCTCGATGGAGGCTCTCCACGAATAATAGCGCGGCACAAATCAGCAAAGGCGAGATCAGCCTCTCCGGTAATCAGATAATCAGCCAACGCTACGAGAGGATCCGCTTCATACTCATAGCTGACCTCTGGCCCGCCCACAACGATTCGTACATCTGGTGCTACCTTCTTGAGTATTGAAACAACTTCACGCGTCCGAATTGAATTCCAGATGTACACTCCGAAGCCGACTATGCGCGGCCGCTTCTGCAAGATCGATTCAGCGATCTCTTTGGGCGTCTGGGTATTATCAAACTCCATCACCCGAGTCTCGCCTTGAAGCTCCCCCATATTAGCGTAGAGGTATCGAAGCCCTACTGAGGCATGGATGTAGCGCGCATTGATAGTGGCAAGAACGATATCAGACATAAAGCAACGGCTTCGTACGCTGAGCCTGGCAAAGAGTATCACGTCGGCGGCACAATTCCCACGATTGACGGATAGCTGCCCGCTGGTATCCAAGCGTGAGCAGGAGTGGCGGTCTGCCATCCTTGGCCCCGAGGTGCCTACTACTGGCGGCATCTCGGAGCGTGTCGATACACGAGGAATTCAAATAGGCACGGTACGGGCACGTCGTGCCCGTCTCACGCTCCCCACCACTACCACTACGAGAAGCCTGTAGATCAACGAGGACCAGTCATCTCTCCTACCGGATGATTACACGACTATACTGCCCGTTCCGCTATCTTACACGGCGTATGAATAATTCAGCAGGCCTTATGACGCTAATTATCTGTTATTACGAACTTTCGTGCGCTCCTTAGAGACATCTCGCTAAAAAACCTAAAGAATAAAGTTCATTGAGCCGCTCTTCCTTAGAGAAGAGGGCTAACATGACTTCTACTTTAGGAGAGGAGTCCCTTAATCAGGGTTCCGTGAGGGCTCCGATCCCCCTACGCTACATAGCTTCCGCGCTACTGAGCCTCATTGCTCTTGTGTGTGTACCCCTATCTTCCCTACGCGCCCAGACGACCCCTCTCGGCGCATCGACATCATTGGACGCGATGACTTCCTCCGCTCATCGAATCTTCGTTGACACGATAACTAACGTGACGTGGGCATTCTGGTACAACGGCTCTGCGATCGAGTTTGCTTCGTCAGCTGATCAGACGACGTGGGTCTCTCGAGGCAGCTTGCCGTACAACACCCCCAACTTCTCTGTCACATACAAAACTTTAAGCGGAACCTCATACGTCTTTCTTACTTCCGAAGCGAATAGCTATGACGTCATACTTCGACGCGGCACGCTATCGGCTACGGCCATCTCGTTTGAAAGCGAGATCACGATACTCGATGGGACCTCTGCGAGCGATCGATACACACTACCAGTTGTACAGCTCGACTCTAATGAAAAATTGTGGGTGGCTTCGATTAAGGATCTAGGACCTGTCGGCGAGCGATTTATTGTCGCTACCCGGCGAACCTCAAGTACGGCATCACAACCGATTGCGCTTGAGGCCGCAACGACCATCGGTAACAGAGAGTCTCGACTGAGCGATGTGACACTAGCGCCTCTTAGCTCTGGAAATATGCTCCTGCTCGCCTCTAGCGTTAGCGGGACCAATATAGTTTCCTTCCAGTATGACGGTACCTCATGGAGTACTATAACTACCACAGGGGAAGTTGGTGCGTACTTCTTTGCTCGACCTGGTTTGAGCAACCTCGCGTATGGCCTACTTCCGATTGGTAACGATCTCTATGTCGGGGGCTCATTTTCCAGCTACTGGGAATATACCTACGGCAACGGAGGTACCGGGTCTGGCGCAGTCCTGAACAGTATCGCAAAATGGAATGGTACTTCGTGGAGCGCTCTTCGTGGAGGCATGACATACAGTGCCGTGAGCGCTTTTGCGACGATCGGCTCTGATCTCTACGCCGGAGGATGGTTTAGCTCCAATCCTCAGAGATCCCTTGTTGATGGTGTAAGCGCAAATAAAATTGCAAGATGGAACGGATTCGCATGGAGCAAGCTGGGCACCGATCATCTCAACTCGAAGGTAAGCGCTTTGCTTTCAATTGGGAACACACTCTACGCGGGTGGATACTTCACTGCGGCTGGCAGCTCAAATCTCAACTATATCGCCACCTGGGACGGGAGTGCCTGGGAATCTCTTGGCGGAGGCACAAACAATATAGTTAAGGCAATCAAAGCTATTGGCTCAGATATCTATGCAGCTGGAAGCTTTACAAGCGCTGGGGGTTCACCGGCGAATTATATCGCTAAATGGAACGGATCTGCATGGTCTGCGTTGGGGGGCGGTTTGAATAATTCCGCCACCTCAATGGAGGTTATTGGAGCTGATCTCTATGTCGGTGGCGCGTTTACCCAAGTAGACGGCATAGCCACGAACTGTGTCGCCAAATGGAACGGCTCCGCGTGGAGTTCGCTTCCCGGTCTCGGTCTGGGGTCGGGTGGAGTGGCCTCTCTTGCGGTCCTCGGGACTGATCTGTACGCAGGTGGAACGTTCTCGAGTAATTTGGCGAAGTGGAACGGAACAAGCTGGACAACCATCACGGGTTCTGGCCCATACAATAATGTGATGGCCGTCATGGGCTCTGACCTGTACGCAAATCCGTCTGGACTCGGCAGAAACTTGGCAGCCTACAACGGCACATCATGGCGACCACTCGGACAGGGAATCGATTCCACTGTGTGGGCGATGACAACGAGCGGCAGCACCGCGGTGCTCGGGGGAGATTTCACACAGGTCGGCAGTATAGCGGCCAATCGGATCGCATCGTGGAACGGCTCCTCCTGGGATTCTCTTGGCGGCGGCGTCAATAACACAGTATCCGCAGTCGGTAATGTGGGTACCGATATAGTCGCAGTAGGATCCTTCACCCAGGCTGGCTCTACAGCAGTCAACCGAATCGCACGATGGAATGGAACTGCTTGGGCACCACTCGGAGGCGGCTTAGCCAACACGGGGCGCGCGCTTGTCGTTTCCGGCAGTGATATCTATGTCGGAGGAGATTTTGTTAGTGCTGGAGGAGTAAGCACAAATAAAGTCGCCAAGTGGAATGGCACTGGATGGAGCCCTTTCGGAGGAGGAATTGGAAACGGTAGTGTTTATCGATTAGCTCTCTCAGGCTCCACTCTTTATGCTGGAGGTAGCTTCACCTCAGTTTCGGGAACGAGCATCAATAGAATAGCGAAGTGGAATGGAAGCGCCTGGACCGGCCTCGGCGGTGGATTCGGAAATGGTACAGTTTACTCGATAGTTGTCTCGGGCAGTGACGTGTATGCATCAGGTGACTTCACAACAGCAGGTGGAGTTAGTGCCAACCGAATCGCTAAATGGAATGGAAGCTCATGGAGTCCGCTCGGAGACGGATTTACGACAACCGTGTACTCCATGTCGTTATCCGGCACAGACCTATATGTTGGAGGCATGAAGTGGAATGGAACTGCGTGGAGCACGGTCAATGCCGCCCTCGGTAGCACGATATACGCATCCACAGTGAGCGGAACGGACGTCTACTTTGCAGGATCATCGGTAGGAGTTCTGCGCCCAGCGACCGCAGCCGATCAGGGCCCGGACGGTCGCCCATCAGTCGTAACAAATGCTCCGAATGGTCCCTACCTTTTTTACATCGATAGAAACCTCGACCAAAGCAGCTTCGGACAAGGAACAAACGCTCTCAAAATGAAGGTCTACTCGGAGTCATCAAACTCATGGGGACCAGCAACCGTCGTGGCCACCGGGGCATTGCAATCTCATAGCACTGGATACTATGAAAAGACCGGAAACATCGTAGCCTGGTTTATCGACAACGGCGTCGTGAAATACACCGAGGCAAGCTCTCCATATACTACCTGGTCGACACCTACCACAGTCAGCTCGTACGGAAATCCCCGCAATGTCGCCGCACTTCCTGTCAGTGGTTCATTCGATCAGATATCAGCCATCTGGAATCAAGAAGGTAGTTCTTTGGGGGAAGTAGTCTCTTCCTTGAGTGGCCCGACACCCACGCCAACAGTAACACCGACATCAACACCAACAGCAACTCCGACCAACACCCCTACCAACACACCAACAGACACTCCAACGAATACACCGACACTCACACCTACGAGTACCTCCACCACTACGCCCACCACCACTCCAAGTCAGACACCCACTAACACACCAACCCCGACTCCTACTCCCACCTCTACGCTTCCTGTCGGGGCAAACGGCGAACCGGCTGCTGGCATGATTGAAGACTCTAGTGGCTCGCCTGTTGGCGGCGTGCTCGTCTATGTTCTAGACGTAGGACTCGGCACTACCTCGGATAACGGTGCCCTGTTCATCTCGCCACTCGACCCGCTCAAAGAGTATTCGGCCTACCTTAAGAAAGAGGGCTATGACTTCGGCAGTTCGGCTGTTACCTTTTCGGGGGCTACTGGCTTACGGATAATCGGGACCACTCGGTCTTCGCATCCTCCGGTATGCGAGGCCAGGCCGCTTATTCCGACCCTTAGAAAGATTGGAGACGCGGCCACTTCGATATATCAGCGCGCGGCCGCTGATTATGACAAACTCAAAACCGCTCCAGAGGGCGCTGCGACACTACGCACAACTGCTCTTGACCAGCGAATCAAAGCGCAGCTCAATCAATCGTTAGTGACGAACTATCTCATCCCGGATACCCACCTAGAGTGCCCGCTGAGCCAGAAAAACACTCGGTGGTGTGACACCATACCGTTGCGCGCCACGAGAACACTCATGAAGAACTCGATGCGATCCCTCCGAAGTGAAGCCCTGCTGGCCAATCGCAAGCTCCGGGAAGACGACCAACGCTCAGTACAAGAATCGAGAAATTCCGCGCTGACGACAAAGCGTCTTTTTCAGCGCGGCCTACGGGCCCTTAGACAGATTCCACCTTCGACAGACCACTGTACGAACTGAGGTGGCCGCCAAGAGCAGAGGTGCGCCTCTATAGCCGTACTCAAGGCATCGCTTGTCGTATGACGCTCACCATTTCATTGAACCTCTCCTACTCATAGTCTGACACGATGCAAGAGGAATGGATTTTGGTAGCCAGCCGAGATGAAGCACGCATTTATGCGCGACGCGGCAAGGGGCCGCTTCGCCTGGTGTGCGACATGGGCAACCCCGCTGGCGTCTTGCGAACGCAAGACCTTGAAAGCGATACTCCCGGGCGAGCCACTGACAATCGGATGCGGGCTCGTCACGCCTATAGCACCCAAGAGAGTGCAAAGGATCACTCACTTAGGACCTTCTATCGCGAGGTGTTTGAACGAATCGAGCGAGCAGCCTTCGACCAGGAGTATGAAACTCTCACCGTTATCGCCGAACCTCGGCTCCTTGGAATTCTGCGAGCCCTGCTCCCGGACAACGTGAGGCCCACTGTGCATCGGGAGATCAAGAAGGACCTGGCGTATGCGGACGATAAAATGCTGCTCGACAGGCTTACCCACCTACAGTGAGACCCCACTTCAGATTGCCTTTTTCTCGTATCCGGGTAAATCTGAGTGCATATGTTTAGCACTCCCACAAAACGCAACACCTGGCTCGACGTAGACATCACCCAACTCCGCCGCAACTTTGAGATCATCCAGAGAGAGGCCCAGGTTCCAGTGCTAGTCGTCGTAAAGGCAAACGCTTACGGGCACGGCCTCGTGGAGTGCGCTCGTGCTCTCGAAGCTTCCGGCGCCCGGATGTTCGGTGTAGCGACGGTGTGTGAGGCAATTGCTCTACGCAAATCAGGGATCACGACTGATATCCTTCGGATCACCGCCTATGGCCCTGACGAGGTGCCAGAAATGGTTGCCGCGGATATTCAGTTTTTTTGCTGGGAAGACGAGCACCTCCGATTAGCCGATAGAAGCGCACGTGAGATTGGGAAAACTGCTCGACTCCATCTTCAGATCGACACTGGGATGGGCCGTGAGGGGCTATTCGCCGAACAAGCAGTGGAGTTCGCAAAGCGAGCAAAACAATATGAAGGGGTTGAGCTCGTAGGTATCACCAGTCATTTCTACCTGGCTGATAGCGAGGACATCTCTTCTGTCGAACGCCAATATCGATGCTTTATGA
>OMII01000145.1 GCA_900299055.1 Pseudomonadota bacterium
ACCTGCACTTGAACAACTTGTTTCGGTTGCGACTACTGACAATATGATTTCGGTAAAAGTTATGGCTCCTATCAGAGGAGACCAAAGTCAACTCCTCCAAGATTACCTTAAGAACCTACCACCAGACAAAAGACTACTCGTTGACCTACAAGAACTTGGGCCTGACTCTTCTACGAGCGGATACGGGGTGCTGATGGCCGCAAAAATCAGGAAAAAACTCGGAGCAACTCCTTTAGAGGTTGTAAATATCCCCGCCTCACTCGCTCGACTATTTAACCCTGAGTATTCGGCAACCCTCGGTTTCACAATAACAGACCCAGGAACGGTGAAAACATAACCGTTGCCTTCACCAAGGCTGCGTATTTTAGGCAGTATATTCAGACCGATAAGCTATTACGAGTTAGTCTCACGCGACTGGTGCAATACTTAACCTCGCAATATCACATTGTGGCGTGAGATACTCATAACAGGCTTATAACATCAGCAACACATAATACATGAACAACTTCAACAACTCCTCCGGCAACAGCTTTTCCTCCGACGCTCTCATTCAACAGATGAAAGCTATTAAGTCAAAAGGCACCGCTCAACAAAGAGTGGATGTTCCCCTGGCAACCGCGATAGTCCTGATTGAAATCGCGTCATCAGACCACATGGTCGATAAGTTCGAGAAGACCGTGATTGTAAACGGCCTTAAATCGATCTTTAAGATCTCTGATCAACAAGCCATGGGTGTCATGACCAAGGCAAAGTCCGCACTAATGAGTATGCGAAGCAGCTCGGAAGAGGCGAGTCTGCTGAAAAATGTTTTAGACGACGTTACCAAACGCCAGGTCGCTAACGTGATCGACAACCTCATCAGGTGTAACGGTATAGTTGACGCGATGGAAGTCTACCTTCGGCAACGATTTCGCGCGCTGCTCGGATTGCCAGATGAGCCGCTCCCCCCGAGGGATAACGAATATTAGGCCAGGTTTTTTCACCTCGCTTGTCCCCCAGCTTATGTAGAGACAGCGTAGTATCCGCTGACCTCGACACATAGATTACGCAGACACCCACGGCTACAGCGCTCTGTCACAGTGCAAGACTTCGTATTAGTGCGATTCGCACAACTTTCTCTCTCGATCCCCGATTATAAGCGAAATGAGCCTGCTTACTCACTCTTGTGACAGCCGCCGCTCCGCTACATTGCGGGGATTCACCCTTGTTGAGAGTCTTGTTGTGATGACTATAACGGGAATTGTAATAGGTGGTGCGGTTATGTCTCTGGCTAGCTATCGGAGAGGCTCAGACGTATCTCACGCTGCCTCATCTCTCATGCTTTTCGTAGAGAGGGCCTATGCTAGGGCTCTATCGACGCAGCGAGAACTCACAGTGGTCATCGAGCCAACTGTCGCTACAATCCTTGACGAGTTCGGAGCCCCGAAGGAACGCCTCGGGTTTAAAGCTTTAGTAGCTCCCGTGCTCAAAGACAAAGCCTCGCAGGAGGTCCACCTCTATCCATCGATCTCAGCATCGCCAGCTACGATCACGCTACACGCAGGAGGGCACGCGTGCGACGTGATTATCTCGCTTCGGGGACGGGTCAGAACTCAATGCGACTAAGCAAGCTCAACAGGCAGAGCGGCTATTCTGTGCTCGAGGCGCTCATCGCCTGTGCTCTTACCATGATACTCGTTGCTGGGGTCACAAAACTTTCTTCCGTAGGAAAAGAAGTCACCGTCCGAGCTTTCTCGAGCATCAATACTCCCTGCCAAGACCCAGTATGCTCACAAGGAGCCTCTCGAATTGTCTGTAGCTGCGATGCCGCTACATTCACGGTGATACCATGATTCGCCAGCACGCTGGCTTCTCACTTCTCGAGTGTATACTTGGTCTGGCCCTTACCGGCTTTGTTACTCTTCTCAGCGCTCAATTAGTCGCTCAAGCAACACACGTGCTGTCAACCAGGCTGAGTCAGCTCGAGCAACGCGCAATAACAGCAAAGACCGCTTTTATAATAACTGGCATCGTCGCAACATCACAGCGATCGCACATTCCTAACCTCATATCCATTACTTCAGCACCCTCCCTTACCCTCTCTCACGGAGGAAAGCACCCGCTTTCTGGATTATCCAGTGCAAGTCAACCGCGCCCTGACTCAGATATTATCAGCGCTATTGAAATCGACCCTCGATATAGAGGACGCATCGTTGCTAGCTCTTTTTCAAGCGCAGACTCAGCTCACCTTGAGATGTGTGAGCTCACCTCAAATTTTCCTACCAACCGATATCGAAGTTACGTCACTGTCGGCACGCAGGGCCTCTGTCAGTTCACTGGAGAAGTTCGGGCAATGGGGCCAGGGTGTATCACTATTGAGGCTCATGCCCTTTCTGGCCTCATTCGAAACACCCCATGCCCTGCTGCCTCATTACTTGAACTGCTTCCAGTCGAGCGTGAGTTTTCAGTATTTGTTGACCGCACTGGAGAGCTGCGACTCGTATCTCATGTTGGGATGAGGATCCTTGAAAATCAACCAATGGCACGCGGTTTGCGTTCACTCACTATTACCTCTCTATCCGACTCAACTGGAGCTATGTTCTATAACCTCACAGTTACACCAACATCGTCTCGTCCGAGCAAGTTCCTCCTTGAGTCCCCACTGTCAAAAACTCCTCTCTGGAATGAGATCCTCCTATGATCATGCAGCGACACAAAGGAGGTAGCGGCGAGTCTGGCACTGCGCTACTAGCAGTTCTCTTTTCGGTCGTTGTAGTCGGGACTCTTTTACACCGACTGACGAAGTATGCAGCACACTATACTCAGCTTGCATCTCTGCATGAGCAGGGAAGAGCTGCTCGAGAGCTTACCCGAAACATGATAACGGCCCCTGTCTCTGGCAAACGAACCTGCCTGGAGCTCGGAATTGATGATGGCACTGGCCCCCGTCGAACCACCGTTACGTGCACACTTGGAGCTCCACCATTTCGCTTTGCACCGATGATACAGGGTCTTGCTGGGCGCCCCGATTACACTTCTCTCTTTGCTGCCATGATGCCGTGTCCAACAAAGCCTCAACCTGAAACGCAGCGAAGCTTTACCTCTCCAGTATCACCTGAACGTTGTGTCATTTCGAAGCTATATTCCAGCTTAATCGTCTCGCATAATATTGAAACCGACTCGGTGGAACTCCAAGGTCACGTAGACCCAGTGCGAATTGCCTCTCCAGGTGAGATTGTGGTCAACAACTTCCTGACTACTGACACTGACCTGCTGATAGTGGCGGGTGGAACGATCCGGATTACGTCGATTAACTCATCATCGGCAAAACTGACTCGAGTTACTCTCCTTTCTGCTCACGGTGACATCGAAGTGCGTGCAGTAGCACCTACTGTATCCGTAGTAGCCCTCGGACGGCGCCTCATCGCAGTACCTCCGAGCGCCATTACTACAGGCCATCCGCTTCCACCCGTGACAGCTGCGGGAGTCTCAGGAATTGTGATGTAGCGGACTAGATACTAGCGGCTGTGATGGTCAGCACGAGAAGAGCACCTTGAGGTGGTCATGTATCTCTGCACTCAAGCTCTCTTTTTAATCGGCCATTTCTTCTTGGCGGACCAAGGGCGACTATCACTCGGAGGCGGGCTTCCTTCAAATACCGAGGGCGAGCGCCATATTGGTCGAATTACTTCAGGTACAGTGGCCGCAAGGATCGCGGAATCCTCTACCCAATCCCCGCTACGCTTCAAAAGGCAGCAGAATGCACCAGCACCCATGCCGTGCTGCGGAAAGAGTCGATAGCAGTGCAGGCTACTGATCGTCGACTGAAACCGCTGAAGAGCAGGAACCTCTACTGTTGAAAACTCAGGAAACGTTTTCACGAACCATGCTACGTTCTCCTCGTTCTCTTCCGGAGAAAATGTACACGTAGCGTAGAGTAAATAGCCTCCAGAAAGCGTTATGGCCCGCGCGTGCGCGAGAATTCTTCGTTGCCGCCGCTCATTCATTGCTATCGTAGCTGGGTGAAAAGCACCGGGTGCCGCAAGATCTTTGAGCACCAGAGACTGCCCCGAGCACGGCGCATCCACCACTACAAGTTGCGCCTTCTCACACAGAAGCTCGCCGAGCAACTTAGGATCAACTGAGGTAACGATTGCGGGATCAATCAAGCATCGCTTGTAATTCGAGATAAGCTGCGCCGTCCTCTTTCGAATCACCTCGTTACCAATTAATAGATCTGATTGGCCGTACCGCCGAGCGATAATCCCCTTTCCTCCAGGAGCAGCACAGACATCGACGACGACTGGAATACGACTGGGAAGATACGCAAGCGGTGCGCACGCAAAGAGCGATGACAGATCGAGGCAGTAAAAATCTCCTCGCTCATGATTATCCGTTCTCCCTGGTCGCTCACCATCTTTTGCGACGTCTATCCACTCTGGTAACCACGTTGGCTTGTCACCACGTTCATACAATCCAGGTTGCGGGTTTCCCCGCAGCCAGGCTACCGCCGTGATGCTTGACTGCCCCCCATGAAGCGCCGCCAGGAAAGTCTCGCGCTCTCCCGGGTCAGAGAAGATAGAGCTCGCTACCTTTACTATGTTTCGTGACGGCTCTTTACTACTGCTTACCATTGTAAAAGCGCTCTAGCTGCGCGCGAAGGTCGTGAAGCGCGAGCACGCGCATACTACACGAAGCTTTTTCCTCCGGCGTCATTTCTCCCATCGTCTTTTGCGAACTGTCGGGCTGAAATATCGAATCCCAACCAAATCCACTACCCCGTGGGGCCACAACTGTTCCGTTCACCACGCCCTCTCCGTAGATGAAACTCTGTGGCCCGAGCGCCAACCCGAATACAGTCCGAACCTCGGCCCCGCAGTTGCCACGCGCTTCTGCTAGTTGATAAACCCCCTCACCGCCCAGGGATTTGAGAAACCACTTGATAAGCGGCCCCGGAAGCCCATTCCAACCAACAATAGCAAGGGACGTATCTTCGATGAGCACAGGATTGTACCCCTGCTGAATTGCCGCCTGGGCTTTGGCTATGACAACCTTGCGAGGCTCGAGCTCTTGGATCTCTGGAAGATCGAGGTCCACATGACGCATCTTTCCAAGGACCGCCTCCACCTCTTGAAGCTTGTGGCTGTTGCCAGTGACAAAAAACACCTCCTGCAACACCTTGTCGATATGGTCCCACCGCCCCGTCATACTCCTCTTATTGTAGACTCATCCATCGTCTACAGCACCCTCAATGATTATCCAATATGTACAACTATCCGTCTTTTATGAGCTCCTCGGCGATGCTCCCATAGGTAAATCCCCTGCCACGTGCCGAGAACGAGCGCTCCCTCAAACACTGGAATAGAGAGCGAAACGTTCGTGAGAATGGACTTAATATGCGCAGGCATATCATCGGGCCCCTCTGTTGTGTGCGTGTAGAGCGAATCGTTTTCCGGCGCGATACGATTGAGCCACCGCTCAAGGTCGCGTCGCGCTGATGGATCCGCGTTCTCCTGAATCGTAAGACTCGCTGATGTGTGTTGGATAAAAACTGTGCACAGCCCTTGCGTACACTTCGACTCATACACGACGCGGCACACCTGGTCGGTAATCTCGTGAAGCCCTTGGCCAGGGGTGTTAATAACGAGCTGCTGTATCACGGCTGACGACTCGAGAGCCACTCATCGACAGAAGCCAGTTCACGCTGTTCCTTCGTGACAAGGTCTTTGACTTTTATCTGGCGATTCCCCGTGTCCACAAAGAATACGTAACGCATTCCCTTCGATTCCGCATATTCGATCTGTTTTCCAAGCTTTGGAGCTTTGAAATAAACCTCGGTCGATACACCACCCATTCGCAGTTGATGCGCAAGGGAATTACAGAAAACCCGATCACACTCATCATACACGGTAACAAGCGCTACTGAGGGGCTCACTCGCTTCGTCTCTATTAAGCCCTCGCTAAAGAGAAGCTCCATCAAACGACTGAGCCCTATCGAAACCCCGACTCCCGGAAACTGCTGGTCAGTAAATTCGGAGGCTAAGTTGTCATATCGCCCGCCTGAAACTACGGTTCCGAACTCGGGATATCTATCAAGCCCCACCTCGACGATAACGCCCGTGTAGTAATCAAGCCCACGCGCTAAACTCATATCGATCAATAAACTCTCGCTAGCCTCAGGCGGCAAGAGTTCACAAATCGAGAGCAGTTCGCTGATGCCCTCATCAATGAGTTGGCTAGAGAGTTGCAGGCTGGCGATTTTCTCTCGCAGCTCCGCTGGCCTGCATTGAATGGTTGTCGAGAGGAGAATCTTCTCGATTGCTGCTTGTGATATGCCCTCAATCTTGCGCAACTCTGCAGCGACACCGTCAGGCCCTATCTTGAGCAACTTATCTACGGCTGTGATGGCTGCCTTCGATGTTGCCCCTGTCAGTCCTAGCTCTGCATATACCGCTCCTAGTAGCTTACGGTTGTTAATCCGAAGCGTGTACGGCCCGACGTTGAGCGCTCGCATGACGAGCCCAACAACGCTTACCACTTCAGCGTCGCATGAGAGCGGAAGCTCGCCTCTGCCGATTATATCGATGTCAAACTGATAAAACTCACGAAAGCGACCTTTTTGCGGACGATCTCCACGCCACACTTTTTGAAGCTGGTAACGCTTAAAGGGGAACGAAAGCTCGTGAGAATGTTGTGCAACGTATCGTGCTAGAGGAACGGTCAAATCAAAATGGAGCCCTAGCTCAGCTTCATCCGCGGCCTCCGCTCGCAGCCGCTTGACGACAAATATCTCCTTGTCGATCACCCCTTTTGACCCCAACGTTGTTAGGAGCTCTACCGCAGGTGTCTCGATTGGACCGAATC
>OMII01000146.1 GCA_900299055.1 Pseudomonadota bacterium
TCGAGAATATTCAGAGAAATGATTGAAAGTTTTGACGGACAAATTAGCAAGATCGTGACGGAGTGGCTCCAGGTCATCTGGCAGTCGACCGGCGGCAATAGAGTGTAGCAGGCTTAGGCCACGCTCGAATGATGTATTTTCAGGTAGTCGATACTCCAGGGCACTTCGGAGCGCCTCTGCGCTGGAGTCGGCCTTTCTGATGAGCCTAGAAAAGCCCTTCCGTATGTCGGAGGGGCCTAACAAGCCTGGAAGGAACGCGCGTATGCGGCCGGTGGAGAGGCCATCATCATAGGCGTTTACGAGGAGAGTTAGGTCGATGAGTGGGTGATCGCCAAGGGAATCGCATATGGATGTCGTGCCGCGTCCTCCCGAGAAGACCGCCACTCGGAGTTTCTGTTTCATATCTCAGCCCTGGAGTTTGATGAAAGTGTTGCTGCCACCGCGCGACCATCTTCCGGAGTGTTGACACCAAGTGTTTCGCTCTCTTCAGAGACGCGCAGTGTTTGCGCTGAACCGTGCCCATCATCGAAGAGCGGTAAGAGGGGAAGTAGATTAAACTCTTTTGTGTTGGCGCCTCTCGCTACGTTTGTTTGGCGGTGTTCGGAAAGAAGCGCAAAGAGTCGAGCGCTATTGAATAGAAAAACGCCGCAATCATTTTCGCCAACGGTTGAGGTTATCTCCCCTTCTCTCTTCTGAAGGATTTTCTTTATACGCCCACTAGGTTCTCGTTGTACGTCGATATAGGGATTGGTTTTCATGAAGGTGGGAAATGTCAGCTGCGCGTTCAAGCGCGCTTCGTGCGCCACCATGCATAATCGACAAGTACGCTCGCTCACCGTTGCTTGATCCCCCCAGACAACAAGCGCGTGCGGCGTCGTGACGATATCGCGAGCATATAGGATAGCGTCTGCCATGCCTCGCGGCTCGGGCTGAACGGCAATCGATACTCCAGTAATGGACGACCGTGCCGCGAGATGCTCTTCAATCGGAGACTTCCCGCTTGGCGAGGCGATAATGATGATATGCTGAGCGAGCGTTTCGAACGTGTTCAATAGCTGATCGAGGATAGTTTTATCTCCTATAGGATAGAGAATCTTGGGTAGGGAGAATCCCAGCCTGCTTCCCCTACCCGCGGCAGGGATGACTACAGTCCAATCAGATGTTCTGGGCGCGGTTGTAGACAAGCTGCCCATGTCCGACCATTCTAGTATCGCCTTCATAGGATCTCCGTGAGATCTGTAACCGACGAGATGACGCTTGATACGCCTAGCTCGTTTAACTCTTCGGGTGAAAGCGTGCTACTTACAGCGATGACAGCGATTCCCGCGGCGTGGGCGGCGCGGATCCCTGAGGCGGAATCCTCTATGACTAAGGCTTCGGCCGGTAAAGCTGACAGGTTGCGCAAGCTCGATAGGAAAATTTCGGGTGAAGGCTTGGCGTCAGTTACATCATCACCCGAAAGAATTGAGTGAAAACACTCGTGGGTTCCTGAAGTGGCTAGGTAGCGCTCTACATTGTCACGGCTGGATGAGCTGGCTAGGCCAAGCGAGTAACGAGCACTCAGAGCTCTAATTGTCTCGACGCTGCCGTCGAAGATTCTTGCGCTCTGAGGAATTAGCTCTTTTGCCCAAGACCGTTTCGTTTCGGTTAAAGTTGTGACCTCGCTGTCGGACAGCGTGAGATTAATGTCGGTGGCAAGTAGTCGAAGAGCTTGGTCAGTGCGCATTCCAGCGATTCTGTCATACGGTACTTCGGAGACTCCAAGAGGCGCCAATGTTCGTAGGAACGCCTCCCTATGAGCATCGCTGGTGTCGCAGAGGACGCCATCTAAGTCGAATATGATGGCCTTAATTTCGCGCATTTTTCCTCGCGATCACCATACTTTGTCCCATGTTGTAGGTGCAGGGGAGCGATCCGATTCCAAGTACGGAGACGACTTGTCCCAGCCACTTAAAAAAACGGAAGTAAGGAGTAGCCCGTTGGATAACGTATCCAAGGTCGAGGGTCTGGAAGAATGGCTTTATCGCGAGGGCCTGTAGGCCACACTTGCTTAAGAGCGCTCGAATGGTTTTAGGAGTGAAATAAAAGACATGGACGCTGAGAAAAAACGGCCATTTCCAGCGCAGTACTTTTCGAGCAACGCTGTCGTAATCAGGATAGTTCACTATTAAGAGACCGTCAGGTTTCAAGAGACGCTCGCATTCGCGAAGTATTTCTGCTGGGGCGTAGATATGTTCTAACACGTCCCACAAGGAAATTACATCAAATGATTCCGCTTCGAGCTTGAAGTCCTCGAGAGTGCCTTGTCGTAAGTCGAGTCCGTATTTGTCGCGACCGTACTCACACATCCAGGCGCTCGGCTCGATGCCGATAGCGGAAAGCCCGAAGTCCTCTGCTGCCTTTACGAAGGCGCCGCCAGCGCAACCGATATCGAGAACCTTGGTCGTCTTCGACGGTTTTATCGAGTATTCATGGGCTAACTTCGCTAGCGTTCTCTTGAAGGTACGTATTCGGCCGTCGTTTTGCTCGACGAATCTCGGATCAATGGCGTTGGTGTAGGAGGACAGCGCTATTTCTTGAGAGACTCTTGGATTGAGATATACCAGACCACAGCCAGAGCACGAGACGAGCTGATCCATGAGCTCATGGTCGCCCGAGGAGTGATACATTGATCGGAGGCTGTCTCGAGTTAGGTTGGCTGGGTAGCGAGCAGCGCGGAGCACGTCATAGGCGGAGGAAGCGCAGATCGGACACGCCCCGTTCTCGATGAAGAATGCAGAGCTTGATGGTTGATCACCACCATTGCACGGGTTGGTTTCAGGAGCCACTTGAGAGTTGTTCATAGTTATTGTGCTCGCGCATTCATGTTTGACGCTGCTTGGTTACGTTCAATTGATATCTTTTTGCCGACCATATGTCGGAGCATTAAGTAGGTGTGCAGAGCTCGGTATGGAACCATCTCCATTTTCGTGTCAAATGTTCTGCGGAGAAAGTTAAAACACTGTCGGATAATCTTGGCGGGATGGTATCGAAGTTTCCACAGCAAAAAGCTCCGATACAGCCCTACACGGAACTGATTGAGGGTCTCATAGTCGGACCTCCACGAAGGGGAGAAGTTTAGCTGGGAATAGCTAGTATAGCCCTCTAATGAGCCATAAATGCGAGAGCCGGGAACTGGCGTCACGACGAAGATGGCGACCTCATCGAGTCCTTCGCGAACTAGGCGCTTCAGCATCGCTCGTGTCATCGCCCGGTCTTTGTCTTGTTCTCCCGGGTAGCCCAGAACGAAGCAGGCTTGGGATTTTACGCCGACGGAGTTCATCTTCCGGATTAGCCGTATCGCGTGCTCAATATCGAAGGGCTTTCGAATTGCCTTCATGACCTCTGGAGAGCCACTCTCGGGCGATACAGAGATATAACGGCATCCGGAGCGGGCCATCAGTTCGATGGTTTCTTCACTTTTTATCGTCTCAGCCTTGGTTCCGGCGCATATTTTCCAGGTAACACCCAGATTGCGCTCAATTAGCTCTTTGGCGATTTCTTTGGTCCTTGAGTCTTTTACCGTCGGATCAAGATCCTCGATGTGAAACTCAGTCACACCATATGTTTTTTTGTAATGGGCCATTTCGTCGACAACATTGCGTGCGGAGCGGGCACGCCAGCGCTGATCATTCGTCTCTGGAATAACACAGAATCCACATGGGTATGGACATCCACGAGACGTGAGAAGCGGGAGATACTTGTCAGTAGTCAGCGGGCCGTGAGCGTACCCGAGACGCCAGTAGTTTTGAATTGGGAATAAGTCCCAGGCCGCAAAGGCGAGAGCGTCAAGGTCAGCGATCTTGCGTGTTGGTGGTGTGTAATGAGTGTTATCACCGCATCGAAAACCGAGGCCATCGATCTGCTTTAGTTTCGCTAACCTCTCAGCAGTCGGAGCCTGAAGAGCTTCTACTAACTCGAGTGTTCGTCGCTCGCCTTCCCCCGTTATGATAAAGTCCGCCCCCAGTTGGAAGAACTCATCTTGTATCCGGCGTAACGAATAGGCTGTTACTGCTTGGGTGTTTTCTAGGATAGCGACTGGGATGTTCGGGAGGCGCTCCTTGAGGCGACGGATGATTTGCACAAGGGAGTCGTGATACGTAAGGTTAATCGCGTATAAAATTATGAGTTCTTCATCACCGCGTAGGCGCGCAACGATTTGATCGGGCGTGAGTCCTCGATAGATGAACTGATTCTCTTGCCAGAATTGATTGGGCGAGTCGCCGAACGCATCTATGACGTGACAAGTAATCCCGTTGTGAACTAGTTCTCCAGCTAGGTAGGCTAGACTTACAGGCATATACACCACTCCTGTAGTGAAAATGTCATCCCGCTGGAGGACCAGATTCGGATTCACCAGGCAAATTGGGGCGGGAGTACCTTGTCGCATGATGTTGGATACCTCTGAGGGGTGATTGCGAAAACAAAAGTCGTTATAAGATGCCTATGGGATGGTCCCTCTTGGAGCAGTCATTGTTAGGAGTGCGTTTGACTTGACGGAGATTCCTATTTTCACAAAGTCAGTAGATAAAGCAGGGAGAGAATGATCGAGTAGGCGAGAATGCTTACCGAGAACCACCGTTTTGGCGTGCTGGGACTGATAGCGGAGAATCCAAGCGATATCGCAGTTAGCAAGCTTGGAAAGACTAACCGCGGGGTCCAAAAACCATAAATGTACACCGCCCAGTAATATGGCAGACCGCCGATGCTAGGCGCCGCGTACGCTGCAGAGAGAACGCCTAGAGCGCAGATCAGGTCGCTTCGAAGCGTCGGCGTTTTGAAAGTGCTCCACGTGGCGCGCGCCATTTGTATCAAGGAGCCTATGAAGGCGATGACAGTGATAGGAATCGAGAGTGCGAGGCTTAAAGGTGTTAGAGTTTTAGAGAGCGGTGTTCGTTCTCTGCCAAATGAATTGCCTATCAATGTGCGCTGACGGAGGATCTCCTGGGATGGATCTTGGAAGAAGTTCCACACGTCGCTGAAAGTTCCAAGATGTAACAGGGCGGGATAACTGTGACCCGTGCTTGCGGTCATCGGTTGACCGCAGACGAAGTCAGGGCCTCGCAGGATCTCGATATCTTTTGTTTTGACGAGGAAGACATCCCGCCATTCCATTCCCCTCCCTTCCTGAGCGTTGTTGATCCACACGTTGTTGCTGGCTTTCATTTGGCCCCATATCCAGAGACCAAATAAGGAGCTGGGAATAAGAGCTCCTATAAGACCCGTTGTCAGAAATATAGCTTTCCAACGAAGAGGAGTTGGCCTAAATGCCCAGAATACGTAGAGCAGAGCGCAGCCAGCTGGTAAGAGTAAGAAGGTATATTTTGTGAACAGGCCCAGGCAGCACGCTAGTCCCACCCCCAGCGCGTATAAGAATTGTGCTGCCCACGTCCGGGCGCGCACTTGCGCGACAATCATAACAGCGGCAAGCAGTAATGGAATCACGGTAAGCGCGTCGGCTGCGAAAACTGTGGTGTGAATCGTCCGCACGGGCAGAAAAACCAGTAGCAAGAACGCCGCGATTCGTAGCGGCGTAGAGGGGACCAGAACGCGCAACAGCTGATACCAGCCGAGAAGTGCGCAACTATTTATCATTACTAGCGCGAAGCTGATCCACTCCATTCTCCAGTCTTGAGGCGCTAACGCCCGGACTGCGGCACCGAGTAAGTAGAGTGCTGGAGGGCTGGAACTCGTGAAGCTGATACCGCTAGTGGCAGTTTTTTCAAGCACTGTCCGGTGCTGTTCGTAGTCTTGGCCGATGTAGCCAAGGGACAAGATATTATGCGCTGCTTGCGCGATAGAGAGGATAAGTATCAGGAGGATGACGATGGCCTCGTAGTGATTGAGCGCGCGTCGCAAGAGTGACCGGATCATTGTAGTCCATGTGATGAGTTCACGCGCGCGACGCTCGCGCACGATTCGAGATCTGCTGCGTAGATTTTGAAGTTCCTGTCAACGACTTTGCAGTCAACATATTCCGCTTGCAGGCGAGATCGCGCCGCCGAGGAAACGGCTGGAGTATGCGAAGTATCAAAGAATACGAATCTTGGCTTCCGATCGAGACAGGTATCGATTTCTTGGCTAAATCGTGGCGCAAAAAGCTCAAATTGGTAGAAGAATCGACATACGAGAGAAAGAGATGCCGGTGAGTCTTGAATGTCGACACGCTCATGATTCCCACCGAATATCGCGATCGTGGAATTAGCTGGTAGAAGGGAAGTTGCAGTCGATAATGCCGCACGTGTCTTAGATGCGCGCGCAATGTCTGCCCA
>OMII01000147.1 GCA_900299055.1 Pseudomonadota bacterium
ACCCACAAAAAAGCTCGGCGTGCGGGCGCTAGCGGAACAGCCCACTAACCGAATCGTCGGAATGTATCCTGCGAATCGCCTCAGCGTACATCGGCGCAAGGGAAAGCACCGTAAGCTTATCACCATTCCCACCCGTTACATGAGGTATGGTGTCGGTGACTACCACCTCCTCAATATCGCTCTCATTAAGGCGAGCCCTAGCGTCCCCTGAAAGAACTGGATGGACCGCACACGCAACCACTCGCTTAGCCCCCTGCTCCATCAAGGTCTGAGCAGCCTTCACGAGAGTGCCTCCCGTATCGACCATGTCGTCAACTATGACACAGGTCTGGCCTGCAACATCTCCAACCACGTTCATAGAAGCCACCATATTCGGCCCTGAACGTCGCTTATCGATGACTGCTATAGGCGCATTCTCAAGTCTGGTCGCAAAGAATCTAGCTCGCTCTACTCCACCAACGTCCGGCGCGACGATTGTCACATCACTTGAGCCATATCGACTCTTGAAATACGGGATGAGCGTTGGCAGGGCGAAAAGGTTATCCACTGGAATATTGAAAAATCCCATCATCTGGCCAGCATGAAGATCCACGGTTAGAACTCGATCAGCTCCCGCTGTGGTGATCATATCGGCGACAAGCTTCGCAGTTATCGGCACACGCGGCTTAACTTTACGATCCTGGCGCGCATAGCCAAAATACGGAATCGCTGCGGTAATTCTGCCGGCTGAAGAACGCTTCAAGGCGTCGATGATTATCAACAACTCCATCAAGTGATCGTTGCCCGGCGTGCATGTGCTCTGTACGACGAAGACATCTCCGCCTCGCACGTTATCACCGATCTCCACTGATATCTCACCATCCTTGAATTGCGTAATCTCAATTGCGCCTTCCTGAATAGCGAGCGTCTCGCATACTGACTTTGCGAAGCTAGGAATTGATCTACCAGAGAACACGAGAAGCGGTCGGGTCACACAAGCTCCTTACACGCGACGAGTTTAGTGGGCAAAAAGTCACAACCCCAAAGGGACCCTATCCGAGGCGATACGGCGCGCCATGGAACGACGTAGGGTGCAAAATGGTTGCCCGGGCAGGGGTCGAACCTGCGTATGGCGGAATCAAAATCCGCTGCCTTACCACTTGGCTACCGGGCACCGTATTTGCCCCTGTTGAGTAAAACTTTTAAGGCGGTTTGGCAAGTGCGGCTAAAGCGATACATGGTGCACCACTACACCCTGCGACATAGCCGCTCGCTCGTATTCCGCCACGACACCGGGGTCACCCCCATCTGCGACAAGCGAAACAATCGCCGAGCCTGATCCTGTCATCACGGTATGCGGGAAGACCCCCCGAGCAAGCGCTAATGCCCTACCAACTTCAGGGACTAGTTGGCAGGCGACGTCCTCAAAGTCGTTATCGAGAAGCCGTTGGGCGTCGAGCGGCTCAGGTTGCTGGCAGTACTGCTCCAAGATTACATCTCTGTATGGGGTAATATGTGGGTGACTTTCCCGATAGGCTCGATAAAACTCTGCGGTGGGAACGGGGCGACTTGGCACACTGATAAGGGCAAGGCCACTCCACACTTGAACCAGAGGGAGTTGCGTCACCACATCTCCAACGCCAGACACCCATGCAACTCCTCCGTGGTAGGCATAGGGAACATCTGCGCCACACGCCAGCGCCGCAGCCATCACCCGGGCTTCAAAAGCCTCATCTGAGAGCTGTAACGTGTCCTTGATAACCGGACCAAAAAGAGCAACGAGGAAGCGCAAGACCGCTCCGGCGTCGCTACTACCGCCACCAAGGCCTCCGCCGACAGGGATCCGCTTGGTAATAGACACATCGAACCCCGGCAAATTCTCAGAGCACCCAAAGATACCCCAGAAGGCCCGGTAGGCCTTGGCAACAAGATTGTCTGCTTCCGGTAGCGTCGATAGACTGGGGAGATCGACAGCGACGGATATGCCAGATGTTTCTCTCCACGCTACACGCAGCTCGTCCTGCAACGAGCACGATGCTGTTAGCATACTCAGGTAGTGGTACCCGTCATCACGCCGACCTGTGACCTTAAGTCTTAGGTTTACTTTCGCCGGGGCCGACAAAGCCCATGAGCGATTCGAGCAAGCACCAAACGTTGCGCGAAGAGCGGAATCAAGTGCGGATAACTGACTACCTTGAGATGCCACTACGAGAGTAACTAAATCTCCTCGCCTTCCTCTGGGAGACCGTCTAGATCCTCTTCACTTGAGCGATCGGTGTAGCGACGTTCTTCATTCTCCTGAGCCGTCTTGCAATCAATGCAAAGCTGCGCAACTGGGCGGGCCATCAATCTGGCAAATCCTATCTGTTCACCACAGCTCTCACATTCACCATACGTCTCATCTTCAATCTTCTTGAGGGCGACATCAATTTTCTTGAGATGGTTGAGCTCTCGCTTACCAACTTTCACGAGCGAATTTTGATTAATCTCAAGCGCTGCTATATCTACTGAATCGCCGGATGGGGTATCGAGATCCGCCACCGAGGTATCGCTAATATCCTCCAAGTGACGATGGATGCGACGCTTCTCTTCCTCTAGAATTCCTTTAAGTTGGTCGATCTCTTTTTTCTTCATACTGAGCTCCTACTCGCCCGAACATTGCCGCCTGGTCAGCGGGCCGGCGGGTTATAAACCAGTCCATGCCTTGAAACAACTTATTTCATGCCCGAACGGCAACCTACGCCCTCGGTTAGCTAGGCTAAACGACACCCCCCTGAGGCTTCAAGTGCAAATATTACCCGCTTGAGTCTTTTGGAGCGTTTATGCCCCATCATACTCCCCAAACACCCCACGTAACGTATCAGAGATCTCTCCAAGGGTGGCTGAAGCGCGCACTGCCTCGACTATGAGCGGCACCAGGTTGCTCGAACCCTGCGCCGCACCTCTGAGCGCCGAGAGTGCCGATTGCACCCTCTCACCGTCGCGCGTATTTCGAAAGGCCACTACCCGCCCCCGCTGGTCTGCCTCTACCACACCGCTGATCGTTAACACTGGGGTCTCTGACTTTACCTCCTCTGTGTAGATGTTCACCCCGACCACACGCTGCGCGCCCGTCTCGATAGCTCGCTGAGCCTCATACGCTGAGTTTTCGATCTCCCCTTGGGGATACCGACTCTCGATCGCGCTCAGCATCCCGCCCATGGCATCGATCTTCTCTATTCTGAGAAGCGCCTCGCGCTCAATATGATCCGTAAGTGACTCTACAAAATAACTTCCCCCTAGAGGATCCGCGGTTGCAGCGACGCCGGATTCCTCTGCCACGATCTGCTGCGTTCGAAGCGCTAAACGGGCGCTCTCTTCGGTAGGAAGGCCTAGAGCCTCATCGAAGCCATTGGTGTGAAGAGACTGAGTACCTCCTAACACTGCGGCTAACGCTTGTACGGTTGTTCTTACGATATTGTTGTGGGGCTGCTGCGCTGTGAGACTACTGCCGGCGGTTTGTGTATGGAAGCGCACCATGAGAGATCGCGGATCTTTTGGCTCAAAACGCTTCTTAACGAGGGTCGCCCACAGACGACGCGCAGCACGGAACTTTGCGATCTCCTCGAAGAAGTTGTTGTGGCAGTTGAAAAAAAACGCGACGCGAGGAGCTACCTCATCAATCGAGAGACCACTGTCTACAGCTGCCTTCAGATACGCTAAGCCATCAGCAAGCGTGAAGGCCACCTCCTCAGCAGCTGTGCTACCTGCTTCTCGTATGTGGTACCCGGAGACACTTATTGTATTCCACTGTGGAACGCGATCCCGACAGAACGCAAATACATCTGTTACGAGTCGCATCGCTGGCCGAGGTGGATAAATGTAGGTTCCTCGAGCGATGTATTCTTTCAGAATATCATTCTGAATAGTTCCTCGCAGCGCAGACCAGGGTATCCCGCGACGCTCAGCTACAACGAGCAGTAAGCTAAGCAAGATTGCGGCTGTCGAGTTAATTGTCATGGAGATGGAAACCTCTTGTAGCGGAATCCCATCAAACAACTGCTCCATGTCCTCGATCGTAGCGATTGATACCCCAACTCTTCCAACCTCTCCGCGAGCGAGCGTATGGTCCGGATCGCGCCCCATTTGAGTCGGAAGATCAAAGGCTACACTTAGGCCGGTAATGCCCTGCTTGAGTAGAAAGTGATAACGCCTGTTGGTGTCAGCGGCGCTCCCAAACCCAGAGTACTGGCGCATCGTCCATAACTTGCCTCTGTACATTGTCGGATGTATGCCCCGAGTGTAGGGGAACTCTCCCGGCTGGGACGTGTCCGATGAAGATAGATCTGAAGATCGATATACTCCCTTAACTACAAACCCCGATGATGTTCGATACTCCATCTTTCCCCTCGTTACGTGTGCATTACTCTCTAAGTCGCGCACCGATTATACTTACAGTCAGATGTCCTCGGGCCGCGTGATGGAACTCTGTCCATGAGACCAGGATGCTTACGCCGCCCCGCGCCACACACCATGTGGTGCTCTCAAACGCATCACCGCACCACAACACCGGACACTTTAAACTCATCCGTATTGACCCACTTCCCCTCAATCGATTCGGAGTGACGTCTCCACCTTCTGAACTATGGCATCCACCCGATCCACATCCTGTGAGTTACCAGTCATCGTTATCGCTAGCAATTTGCCGTCAAACGATGTCGAGACTACAAAGTTTACCAGCTTGCCCGTCGACGAATCGCTCTCAAAGGCGTGCTCAAGCAGCACCCTCCCCTCTACCTCTCGTGGCCCCTTGCGCACCCATACCAGCGATGGCACCGAACTCTCATAGGCTTCCGTCAGACTTGCATCAAGAGATACCAATTCGGCTGGCTCCACCTCGACATCGCCGAATCGAATCGCTATCAATATCCCACGTTCATCACGCCAAGCTGCATCTGGAAAGGGTGCGGCGCGCCACCGTTGCTTCACTGCCTCGCCGCCCATCAGGGCGAAACCTGTCGGAACTTCAAAACGTATCCGTCCGGCTGCAATCGAAATCTCGCCGTCAGTCTTTTCATCGTCGCAACGAGGCGGAGCGATAAAGGAGATTTTTCGACGCACCCCGAGCTCGTTGTCATATCCGAGTGTGAGGATCACCGCACGGGAAGCCTCGAGAGTCGGGTTCTTGAACGTACGAATATCTATCGGAGCCTCGTTTACTGACTGGTCGAACGCTTCAAGCTGCTCTAGCGTCGCAGGCCAACTCTTATGCTCGCAGTAGTAGCGAGACATGACCGAGAACATCTCCTGCTCCGGCGAAGCGGGCTGCTGACGATCCCCCTCGCTCCTCTTACCTGAGGAAGATGCAACACCACACCCCGTTAAAACCACGGACACAAGCAGGCACACTGCCAAAACACAACGACTGGCTATTTGTAACTCCATGGCATGAAGATACCCCCCTGTGGCGAGGTCCGTAAAGGTAAAGATTGCTCAGTAGCCATGGCATATTTACAGTTTACGAATATCCGACAGGGGGCTACCATTTCGACACCTATGACAAATACCGACGAACTCGCTCGCAGAAACTCCGAGGCCGAAGCAGGCGGCGGCGCACAACGAATCGCGAAGCAGCATGATGCCGGAAAGCTCACCGCTCGTGAGCGGATCAATTTACTCCTCGATCCAGGAAGCTTCTCTGAGCTCGACAAATTCGTGACTCATCGATCTCAAAACTTCGGGCTTGCAGAGAAACGCTATCTTGGGGATGGCGTGATTACAGGAACCGGATCCATTCATGGCAGGCCGGTCTGTGTCTTCGCGCAAGATTTTACAGTCTTCGGGGGCTCGCTTGCGGCGATGCATGCCCGAAAAATAGTCAAGGTCATGGACCTCGCGGAGCGACTCGGCTGTCCGATCATAGGCCTGAATGATTCCGGAGGCGCCCGGATTCAAGAAGGAGTCGAGAGCTTGGGAGGGTACGCGGACATCTTTCTTCGTAACACACTCCTTTCGGGAGTCGTGCCGCAGCTGTCTTTAATCCTGGGACCATGCGCTGGTGGCGCAGTGTACTCTCCCGCCATAACTGATTTCATCCTTATGGTCTCGGGCACGAGTCATATGTTTATTACTGGGCCGGATGTAATAAAGACGGTGACAAAAGAAGATGTATCGAAGGAAACTCTCGGCGGCGCAGATACACACGCTACAATCAGCGGAGTAGCTCACCTTGAGGCGAACTCTGAACAGATGTGTATAGAGCTGTGCAAGAACCTGCTGTCATCCCTGCCACAGAACAACCTAGATCCTGCACCTGTCGTAATGTCTGGCGACCTCGCTACCCGCGAGGATGAGTCTCTAGATTCTCTGATCCCAAGCCAGTCAAATATCCCCTACGACATCAAAGCACTGATTAATTCACTCGCCGACAACCACGAGTTCTTCGAAATTCAGCCGCTTTTCGCTCAGAATATCGTAATCGGCTTTGTGCGTCTCAATGGCCGCTCTGTAGGCGTAGTTGCAAATCAACCATCCGCGCTCGCTGGGTGCCTCGATATCAACGCGAGCGTCAAGGCGGCTCGCTTCGTGCGATTCTGCGACGCATTCAACATCCCTTTGCTTACCCTGGTTGATGTGCCCGGGTTTCTTCCGGGCGTGCAACAAGAACACGGCGGAATCATCAAGCACGGAGCGAAACTTCTATACGCCTTCGCTGAGGCTACGGTCCCCAAGGTCACGGTCATAACCCGCAAGGCATACGGCGGCGCGTATGATGTAATGAGCTCGAAGCATATTCGTGCAGATATTAATTTCGCCTATCCATCGGCAGAGATAGCTGTAATGGGGCCCGAGGGCGCGGTAAACATAATCTTCAGAAAGGAGTTAGACGAGGCTGCCGCACAGGGACGTGAACGTGAACAACGAGAACAACTCGTGAGTGATTATCGATCAAAATTTTCAAACCCCTGGGAGGCTGCAGAGTTGGGATTCATCGACGCCGTTATTCGCCCGAGAGAGACTCGAGCGAAGGTTATAG
>OMII01000148.1 GCA_900299055.1 Pseudomonadota bacterium
GCCTACAGTCACTCCCGAGAACAAGAAATATCTGACATATCGCGGTCACTCAAAGCTCTCGCCAAAGAGCTGCACGTTCCAGTAATCGCACTCTCTCAGCTCAATCGATCGGTTGAATCAAGAAATGACAAACGTCCTATGATGGCGGACCTCCGAGAATCAGGAGCGATCGAGCAGGACGCGGACATCATTATGTTCATTTACCGAGATGAGGTTTACAACAAGGAGTCCCCTGACAAAGGCGTGGCTGAGATTATAATTTCAAAGCAACGTTCCGGACCGACAGGAGCGGTGCGGGTGGCCTTCTCGGGTGAATACACCAGGTTCGACAACCTTGATGAAGGTGACTTTGGCAGCACTGATGCTGGTGGTGACGACTTCTAAGGTCGCGCCCAATTCACTTTTGTCTCAGACGGCCCTAATTTTCACGTAGGCTCAGATACCTTGGCCAAACGATCTCGTAGCGTACTTGGCCAGCGCACAAGCGAATAGGTCGGTTTAGCCTGCAACCTCCATGCATCCCCGTGACACTGCTCAAGACGCCCCAATGTCGCCTCTGTGTCGTCTTGGCTGGGAGACTCGGTCTTTAATAGGTACCACACGGCATTGACCTCTGGTCCGACCTCTGGATTTTCTGCCAAAAGATCCTGCGCAATTTCAATTTCACGAAGCGCACCCGGAATATCACCTTGACCGATGCGGGCGAGTGATAACGCATAATGAACCTGAACCGACGCCCCGAGGCCCGGCGATTGCTGGATCCGCTGCGAAGCATATGCCTGCGCGTCAGCAAACATATTGAGCCCTACAAGCAGTCCAGTGTGAGCCCCTAGCTGCGCCCCTGTTGGTGCTAACGTGAGTGCTTCCCATGAATAGCACAAGGCTTCCTGCTCTAACCCCTGTGCAAAGGCAAGGTTAGAAATCGAGCGGGCTATCGTCGCTGCCTGTCCATCGTTGGCAGCTCCGCGATACAACAAAAATGCCTCTTTGAGGAGCTCCCTGGCGCGTTCCCTGTCCCCTTGGCCATTAAAGATATCTGCCATCGCCACGAGTATGTATGGCTGATCTCCAAGCTCTCGCCGAAGACGCTGCAGAAGCTCGATTGCTTCATCCTGGCTACCACCCTGCCCCAGAACTACGGCCAGATTAAACGCGATACGATCATTCTTTGCGTCGAGGTACTGAGCCTTCCTAAGACGTGTCTCAGCCTCAAAAAGCCTTCCCTTACCGCCGTATTTCATCGACTCAGAAACCAGTCCCGCTGCTAAAAGCTCATCGCTCGACAAAAACGGATTTTCCTCTAAGCCAGGTCCATGAACTGAAAATGTATGGTGGTCACGAGGAATAGCGCAGCCGACAAAAGCCGCGCTAATGGCCGTTGCCACAAGGCTGCGTACCAGGTTTGGTCTCATGAAACTTCCTCTAACGAGCAGTCGTGCCGCGAAGTGCGGAGCATTTGCCAGTATCTCACCCTTTCGCGCGATGCAAAAGGCACCAGACGAAGCTTTATAAACTGGCTCTATAGCGCGAACTTCGCCCCTAGAAATATCAGCATTCCCAGGAAACCCACAACATAGGTAACTCTATCACGGAGCGCGAAGACAAGAGGGTCATCATGCACCAACCCTCGACGGGCTAATAACCAAATTCGGCTAATCCAATACAACAGAAGCGGACACGCAAGCCAAATAACTTGGGGATTCTGATACAATTTGACCACCTCTTGGCTGCTAACATACAGGGCCAATACCAATACGGATATATAGCCCGATGCCGAACCGAACGAAGCCACCTGCTCTATATCGCCGACCGAATACCCTCGTCCCCAAGTGCGATTTTCATTTCTCTGCTGAAGCACTAAAAGCTCGGAAAAGCGTTTAACACAGGCGAGACTCAAGAAAAGAAACATCGACAGCCCGAGAAGCCACTGGGAAACAGGCACGCCCGCTGCAACACCCCCTCCAACAATTCGAATGGTGTATAAAACTGCGAGCAAGATGATATCGACAAGAGCGAGCGCCTTGAGACGAAATGAATACGCTGTTGTCAGCAAGAGATAGAGGGCTAAAATTACGACGAACGAGCGACTGGCAAACGCAGCGATTCCAAATCCTACAGTAAACAACACCGGCGCGAGCGCGATTGCAAGCGTTAGTGGGAGCTCTCCAGATGCACACGGACGCTTTCGCTTGCGAGGGTGTTGTCTGTCTGCTTCAAGATCCAACAGGTCGTTCAAGAGATACACCCCAGAGGCACAGCAAGAGAATGAGACCGCGGCTATCATCGAACCCATAATCGCATCAGCGTTGCTCCACTGATGCGCTAGCGCGACCGGTAGAAACACCAGGGCGTTCTTGAGCCATTGGTGTATGCGCAAAGCTCGCGCAATCGTGGCAGGGCCCCAGGTCGTCTTGTTAATAAATCGGGCATTTGGAAACTCGCGGCGCACTCGATCAGAAAAGTGTCTATCACCACTGACACAAACCACTGAGGCCGCCTGTCGCCACACCTTTAGATCAGCTTTCGAGTCGCCAACATATTCCCACGGCACATCGCCGAGCTGCTCCTTGATTGCATCTGCTTTTCGAGAGCCCTTGCAGTTATTAGAATCGTCAGAACCGATAATACAACTTACAAAACCAAGCCTCTCAGCTATTTTTCCGACGAGCGTTGTATGGGACGCTGACGCAAGTATTACCGAGCTACCGCTCTCCGCGCGGTCTCGCAGGTACGCAACGACCTCCTCATTGAGTGGCATAACAGCCACCGACATCTCAGCTGCTCGACGCGCTAACTCTGATTTTAGGTGAGCACGCCCTCGGAGCAGCCAGAAGGGTACAAGAAAAACAATGCACGGATGCCGCTTGATCGCGAAAAGCAGCGACTCATAAAGGAGATCCGTCTCAAGAACAGTCCCATCGACATCGGCGCACACCACGCCTACTGCATCTTGTCGCTCCGACATATCACTCCGCTTTGATTATCAGGGAAGTCCCCTGACATGAACCTAACTACCTTATAGGATGATGCAAAATTTGATGCCTCCGTTGCTCCCCGTGGTAACGAATAGCGTGGCCACAACAAACTAAAACCTCATTTCTCCGCACAGCGCTCCCGCATATCGTATGGCACGCCTCACAAATCCAAAAGAGAAGCATAATAAAACCTCGTCTATAGCGCTGACGCGCTTATAGAACAAAGGCTCATTAAGCTAGGATCCAGTTGCTCACTTCATGCATCGAACTTACTGATATCGTTCTCGTAATTGCGCCCTTGTCGCGACGCAGTTACCCTACTCGAACACAACACGGATTTCACAACCTCGCCAATGCCAAAGAAAATAAGTGCACGCTATCAATCGTGGGGCAGGTACCCACAGATCAGGAATGAGCAGATAGCTCACATGGAGCGAATTACCGGTCCCCTTCCACTACCCAGTGACGGAGGGACACTACTTGCCCACGGCCTTGGTCGAAGCTACGGAGATAGCTGCGTCAACGACACACAGTGGATTCTTCCCTGCGCCGGTTTCAATAACTTTATCTCATTCGACGCCGCCACAGGCACACTGCGCGCTGAGGCTGGAGTAAGTCTCGCTACTATTCTTGACGTTTTCGTGCCACGCGGATGGTTTTTGCCAGTAACTCCTGGAACAAAGTTCGTAACACTTGGTGGTGCTATCGCGAACGATATTCACGGTAAAAATCACCATGTCGCCGGCACCTTTGGACGGCACGTTCCACAATTTGGGTTACTACGCTCATCTGGTGAACACCTCACGTGTTCAAGCACGGAGAACAGCGCCCTCTATGCCGCCACAATCGGAGGAATGGGACTTACTGGCGTCATTACATGGGTAGAGTTGAAACTACACCCCATTCGCTCTCCGTATCTAAATACCCGCACGACGAAATTCCGAAATCTCGACGAGTTTTTCGATATCTCTCAAGAAAGTGATGCTGAATTCGAATACAGCGTCTCGTGGGTTGATTGTACCTCTGAGGGTAACAACCTCGGCAGAGGACTCTTTATGGCTGGGAATTTCTCAGAGCGGTCGCGCTCCAAAGCTCCCGCGGAGCTTGCCATCCCTTTTCCATGCCAGGCACCTTCATACCTACTCAATTCTTTCTTCATTCGTAGCTTCAACACCCTTTACTACAACAAGCAGATCAGCCGAGTTGTTGAGGGTCTCACACATTACAACCCGTTCTTTTATCCGCTCGATGCGATTCTTAACTGGAATCGGATGTATGGAGCTCGCGGATTTTTTCAGTATCAATTCGTAGTACCGTTCGAGCAGGACCGGGGCATCATCAAAGAGATTTTTGCCCGAATTACTCGCTCGAAGAGAGCCTCGTTTCTCGCCGTCTTGAAAACCTTTGGAGATATACCCTCTCCAGGATTAATGTCTTTTCCCCGCAAGGGAGTCACTCTAGCGCTCGATTTCCCTAACGACGGAGAACCGACGCTACGTTTAATGAACGAGCTGGACAAAGTTGTCATGGATGCCGGCGGTAACATTTACCCGGCCAAAGATGCCCGTATGCCATCATATGTGTTTCGGGCATCTCACCCCCGGCTACATCAGTTTATACCACATATAGATCCTCGCTTTTCTTCAAGTCTATGGCGGCGAGTTATGGAGACTGCATGAAACGAATAGTAATTATCGGTGCAACATCAGCGATTGCTGTAGAGACGGCGAGAGAATTCGCCAAAGATGGGGCCGCGCTTTTTCTCATAGCTCGCAATCAACGAGCGCTCGACGACCTTGCGTCAGACCTTAACGTCCGTGGCGCCTCTGCCAACCACACAGCCTGTTTCGACGCGCTTGATATTGCCTCACACGAGCGCGTCCTAGAGCAAGCATTCCAAGCACTCGGCGAGATAGACGCCGCGCTTATCGCTCACGGCGAGTTACCGGATCAGGAGCACTGCCAGCGATCTGTATCGCGGACACAAGACTCGCTCACAACGAATCTTGTAAGCCCAATCGCCTTCTGCACCTGGCTGGCAAACTACTTCGAGAAGCGTAACGTCGGAAACATCACAGTTATTACATCTGTGGCCGGCGATCGTGGACGGCAAAGCAACTATCTCTACGGCACTGCAAAGGGGGGGCTTGCGATCTTTCTGCAAGGATTACGGAATAGACTAACTCCTGCCGGAGTGACGGTCACTACCATCAAGCCAGGCTTTGTTGACACTCCGATGACGCGACATCTGCCGAAGGGCCCCCTGTTTGCCTCCGCTGAGACCGTCGGCAAGCGGATCCATAAGGCGATGCTTCGGGGTGAGGCCGTGGTTTACACCCCGTTTTTCTGGCGCTTCATCATGCTCATTATTCAGCACATTCCTGAGTGTGTTTTTCGACGAATGAAACTGTAGGTGCCAGAAACTAGCTACGTCGTAGTTGACGCTTAGCGATCGCCTATTTCTGAGTACTTTCGACTGCTCCCCTTGGCAAGCTCAACTGGGTACTTCGACTCATTCTCTTCCATCTTGCGGACAAAGCTTGCTCCAAGGTCAATTCCGGCATCGTGCGCCATCAGAAGCACCCAGTACAGCACATCACTGAGCTCCTTCCCCAACCTATCTCTCATCGTTGGCAATTCTTGCACTATTTGCTCTGAGGTCTTCCACTGAAAGACCTCAAGCACTTCTGCCGCCTCCAGCGCTAAGGAGAGCGCCATGTCTTTCTGCGTATGAAATTGCTTCCAGTCTCGCGCGTCACGAAACGCAACTATCCGCTCGGTAATATCCGCTAAGTCTTTCATGCGCTACAGCATATACCAATCGCAGAGCGATGCACGAGAAATTATGGGGCCCTATTCAAGAGCCACATCGAACCCCAGTATTACCTCGAAGAGCCTACGGCTACATCTCCAGCAAGAATCTTATCTGCTTCACGAGTAGACTGTCCGCGCGGAACTTCTCACAGAACATATCAGCGCCACGCTCCAACGCCACAAATTCCAGATCGTCACCGCACGCAGTTAGCATTATCACAGGCACGTCGCATCCGCCCTGATTGGCGTCTAGCCCACGGACCGCTTGTAAAAATTCAAACCCATTCATCTCGGGCATCTTGTAGTCAGACACTATCAGGTCAACCGCTTTGTCCTCCAACACCCCGAGAGCCTCTGTCGCAGACTCAGACTTGATAACTCGATAGCCAGCCTTTTCGATTATCTTGCTGAGAAACCGAAGTTGCTCCGGATCATCATCAACTACTAAGACCGAATTATGACTCGGATTCACTGCTCTTACCGCCATTTCAC
>OMII01000149.1 GCA_900299055.1 Pseudomonadota bacterium
TACTTGCGGATCACGTCACAACGCCAGCTGCTGCGATTCGCGCCATTGCCCCCGACGTAAAGGCACTTTCTTTTTTAAGAAGCCTCCTAGAAAGTGGGGCTGTGGTATTTGAGTAGAATGGCTTAGTTCTTCTAGACTTTTTTAATCGAGCACTGCTGGCTATGAAAAAAACTCTCATTTCTGGATGCACGTGGGGGCGTCGGTCGTTTTTACAAATGGCAGTGGGTATCACTGCTGGCCTAGCCTCAACAATCAGTCTCGCAAGCACGGGATATGCGGCGCCGAAGCAGCAGTTTGAAACCCCGCCCGTCCTCTCGGCTGTAAAGCTTCTTCCACCGCAATTGCTTAAGGGGCCCTATCATACAGTCAATGACAGGATCACAAGTGATGGGTACTTCAATAACTACCGGATCGAATCGACATTCGGTGTATTTGAGGTCGAGGGCCAACAACTTCTTGAGACTCGGGTGGGCGAACTCGTGGCTCTTGCAGAGCTCGATAAGTTAACGAGCACGTCGGTATTTGGTGATGCGGCCTACAAAGCCGGCAAGGGGCTCGTACTTGCTCCTGTAAACGTCGTCAAAAAGACAGCGAAAATTGTAAGCGATCCGAAGAAAATGGGAGACACGCTCAGCGCAATACCTGAAGGCGCAGAAAAACTTTTCTCGTGGGCCTATCGGCAAGGCAAAGGTGCGGTAAACGCGGTGGGCGGAGCTTTTTCGAGCGACGACTCTAAGGATGAGAAGAAGAAAGAGGGTGAATCAAGCTCAGTATCTATCTCTGGCACACTCGACCAAGGCGCCAAATTTGGACTCGATTATATCGGCTATAACAAGAACCAGCGCGAGTGGTTTAGAAAACTCAAGATCAACCCGTATACGACAAACGAAACGCTACGGGGCGAAGTGGTTCGCGTCGCCACGATTGAAACTACTGTCGGCACAGCATTTAAATTCGTCCCCGGCCTCGGACTTTTAGGAGAGCTGGGGACGTTTAATCGATGGTATGAACGAGCAGAAAAACTCTCTCTCTACGAAGACCCAGAGGAGATTCGAAAGAAAAATAAAAAAGGACTTCAGGCACTAGGAGTACCCGATGAACTCGTGACGGCGTTTCTCGACAATAAGGCGTACACTCCCTGGACAAGAAGATTTATTACCGCCTCGCTGACAACAATTGGACCAAAGGTACCTGGCCACTCTGATTTCATTCGAGCAGCGTGCCAAGCTACAAACGAGCCCTCGGCGCTCTACTTTGTGTCCGTAGCTGAATCGTTGGAGAATTTAAGCTCCATCATGAGAATCAAAAAAATAGTGTCGTCCCTGCACCTACCAGCTGCAGTAACTCAGGAAGGGACCTTATACGTCCCCCTTTCTGTCGATTACCTTTTCTGGACAGAGGCTGTCGCGGGGATTTTCAAAGACTTCAAGGGTCGAGTTATGAAAGAGGCTAGTTTTTCATCGGCAGACATCGTGGTCCGTGGCCACGTGAGTCCGTTGGCGCGCAAGATGCTTGAGAGCATGGGGGCAAGGGTCTCCGAAGGTCACCTCTAGAACGTAGCGATATTCGTTACGCCATACGAGCGTCCGGACTAGCATCGCCTGTTACATTACCAGCAACCGCTGAGGCATCCGTTGAGACGGCTATCACAGACACTCCTCCAAAGAATCTCGTGAGGTACCGGTCTATAGGTTTTAGTAGTGGTACGAGTTTATCAAAGGTTTTGGTGTCTTTGGCGCACAGTGTGCGTCTTCCCTTCACTTTACCTACCCACCACCAGCCGATTGCCCCTACGAGGTTGTGATCGATGACACTCTCTACTTTACAACCAGCCGCTTCCAATACTCGCGTGAGCTCCACCTTCGTGTAGCGTCTAAAATGACCAAGATCCTCGTCGAGTCCTGAATATATAGAGGGGTTCGCCGGCACAAGAATAACCAGCCTGCCATCTGGCTTGAGAAGCTGTCGCATATGCGCCGCCGCTCGCTCATGATCTTCAATATGCTCGAGAACATTTGAGCAGATGATCGTATCAAATTTTTCTCGAAGCAATCCTTCAGAAGGTGGGTCCTCGGCGTTCCAGACCTCGGTCGCGAGCCGCTCATCGTTCCCAAAACGATCGCGCAGCGTGGCTAGTGATGATGCGCTCAGGTCTGTCGCTACAACCGACCTTACCGATTTTCGAGCAAGCAGCTCTGATACGATATTGCCGATACCAGAACCGACTTCAAGCACTCGCTCGCCGATCGCTGGTTCAATACGCTCGCATATCCATGCATTATAGCGACGCGCGCTTTCGAAGGCTTCAAGCGTGTCGACGCCAACATCAGTCTGCGGTGGAGGGCTCACCATCACGTTGTGAATCGCTGCGGCATCACGAACAAACTTCTTTCGACTGAGAGAGAAGTGCAGAATGTGCCTAAACGCTGCGACTCCGTCCTTCCATGTAATTTTCTTTCCCTCAGCGTACGAGCGGCCATAGTAGCGCACGGGAACTTCGTATACGTGCAGGTCAAGCTTTGCGATTTTCGCAGTGATTTCTGGCTCAAAGCCGAATCGAGCAGATTCGATTTCTATGTTCTGGATAATCTCACGCTTGAAAACCTTGTAGCAGGTTTCCATATCAGTGAGATTGAGGTCGGTGAATAGATTCGAGAGAAGTGTGAGCAATCTATTTCCGAGGCTGTGCCGGAAGTAGAGCACTCGATGCTCTCCATAAAGGAAACGCGACCCGTACACGACATCGGCTCTACCCTTATCGATTGGGCGCAGCAGCACTTCGTAATCGTCTGGGTCGTACTCAAGATCAGCATCTTGAACAACCACGACATCTTTTGTCGCAGCCTGAAAACCAACTCGTAGTGCGTTGCCTTTTCCGCCGTTCTGCATCTGGAGAATCACTTTAATTTCAGGGTCACTATCGAACTCACGCAAGATCTGACGAGTGCCGTCAGTTGAACAGTCATCGATGATGATAATCTCTTTCTCTCGTGGAGTAGCTTTGACCCTTCGGACGATTTCACGAATCGTCTTACGCTCGTTATAAACGGGGATCACGACGCTGATGGAAGCGGAGTTACTTTGCATACGGAACTTATCACCTTCTTCGAGGGTGCGAGGATAGATCGGCCAGGTAGCGGAAACAAGGGGAGCCAAGCGCCCAAAACAAGGCAACCACCTGAAACAACATCAAAAAGCGCAGCCCCGTTGCGTTACCCTACCCCATTTCGAACACCCCAGACAGGGTACGCCTGAGCGCGCCTGCGGCACCAAGGGCTCAACTACTCGCGGCTCACCTTCGCATATCGAGGCGAGTTCGTCCTTTCGCAGCCGCATTCTTGATAACCCCACAAGTCGGCGTTACTATTCCGGATTACTCATGTCGACTCCCGCAACTGGCCACCACTACAGTACGAGCGCCTCATGCGAATCCGCTCTCGTCGCGGACTACGAAGCGCACACTTCTTCCGCTGGCACCCCGCAGGTAGTGTTGATTGATCTTTTTGACACGATAATCGGAAGACGGGTCGAACCTGAATACGTCAAGGCGATTTGGGCCAAACGGATCCGCTACCTCGCCGGCCTCTCTCTCTCAGCCAAGGAGATTCATGAGCTTCGGGTTTGCGTAGAAGCCGAGCTTTGTCAAGCGAACCAGCAGCTTGGATTCGACGACGAGTTTCGTCACCTGGATATGTGCAACGAGGTGTTCACTCGGATTGACGCTCACGAAAACCTCGTCGCTCGCATTTCAGCCGCGGACTTCTCGCAACTATGCGAGGATGCCGAGCTGCAAATTGAGCGTGAAGTCCAGTTTGTTTATCCGAGCGCCAAGGCCCTTTTACAAAGACTTTGTGATGAGAGCGTCCCTGTCTATATAGTATCTGATAGTTTTTTCTCGACGCGGCAGATGCGCCAGATCCTAGCCTGGCACGGGCTCGACACGCTCACACGGGGGTTCTTTCTTTCGTCGGAGACTCTCGTCGCCAAGCGTAGCGGTCGACTTTTCGAACGAGTGCTCAATGCTCTTGGGGTAGCCGGGTCGTCTGCTCTGATGATCGGTGACAATCAGATCTCAGACATCGCCAATTCTCAGAAGCATGAGATTCGCTCGGTTCTCGTGAAACACGATATTTCGAGCGAGTCACGCTTAGGGCCAGCAACTTCGCAACATCGCCTTGAATCCGCGCTCAATAGTCTGACGAGATCGAGCTCTGCGATTTTTCCCGAGATGGCTCTTAGTATGTACGCGTTTACCGCCCGTCTATTTCAACGCGCTACACAACTTGGCGAGAGTGACCTGCTTTTTTGCTCACGCGAGGGGCTCCTTCTCAAGGAGCTCTTTGATAGATATCAGGAGCAGCTGGGACTTAAAGGTAAGATTCGAACTCACTACTTTCATACCTCGCGCTTAGCATCATTTCTTCCCTCACTTGGACCTCTTAAAACTGAAGCGTTTGATCGCCTCTTTCGGCAATACAGGACACTTTCCCTTCGGACATTTCTGCTCAGTCTTCAGTTCTCAGAGGAGCTCATCAGTCGCATCTCCTCAGTACTTGGGGTACCGGCGGATGAGGAGTTCAGCAACTTCCCCAGCTCTTCAGCGTTCGCGCAGCTTCGAGCGTTACCGCTCTTTGGTGATGAGTATGAACGAGCGCGGAGTGCGCAGCGCAGCCACACGTTGGAGTATCTTAAAAGTTTCTATCAGACCACCGAACTGCCGGACACGATTACGCTTGTGGACGTTGGTTGGAAGGGAACCATTCAAGACAACCTACGTAACATCATTCCAGACGACATCACTGTTCGAGGTCTCTACGTCGGTCTTGTTGCGCCCGGCTCAATCAGTCTTTCAAACGCAAAGGAAGGGCTGCTTTTTTCAGTTCTTCCGATTATCTCAGAGTTTTTCAAGGCCTTCTTTGAGAGTTGCGCTTTGTTTGAGATCCTTCTTTCAGCTCAGCATCCGGGAACACTCCGCTATGAGCAGCAGGGCGCTCGTGTCGTTCCGATACTAGGCGTCGACGAAAAAAGCTCTGAGGTTCGAGAAGTGATCGAGTCACTACAGGCCGCATACCAAAGGTCATGCGAAGAGCTCTTTAATGAGTGCCGCCTTAATCATCTTGATGAGCTTGTCGACTTGCGTGAGGTAGCATCTCGGCATGGGCGAATGGTGTTCTACCCCTCGCCGGATGAGTTAGCGATGATTGCGTCGCTCGATCATTATGAGAACTTCGGCGTCTTTAACCACACAACTTTTTGGCTTCCCGAGAAGCTCTCAAAGCGCGAGCGGCTGCGCAATTTATCGGTTTTTTTGAGAAATCCAGGCTCTGTGCTAGCGTCTTCCTTGTGGCCAGCGTTGTCACTCGCTCGGCACGGATTAGAGTGGATTCAGCCGTGGTACGGCCGAAGAAAAATGAAGCAGATTTTTGGGTACACCTCGAGGTAGGAGCTTGTCCGCCATGAAAGTCGCGATTTTGCTTGGGTCTACTCACATTGGCGGCGGCACGTACGTCATATTTCAGCACGCGCTACACCTAAGACGGCGCGGATGGGATGTCACAATCGTCACGCAGCAATCCGCAACAAACGCAGATGTCAGTTGGCACCCGGAGGCAGCTACTGAACTCGTGTTCAGAACCTTTGAGCAAATCGAATCAGAGAGTTTTGATGTAGCCATCGCCACGTGGTTTAAAACTACATACTGGCTACACAAGGTCCAAGCCACCTCCTACCTTTATTTCGTTCAGTCAATCGAATCACGATTCTTTGAAAGCTGGAATCAGGCTGCTATCTCCTTCGCAGAGTCCACGTATCTTCCACGGCTGCCTGTGGTAACCGAAGCACGCTGGATACGAGACTACCTTAGCTCTCGGTATGGCACACAGGCCGAGTTAGCCAGAAACGGCATACGCAAGGACATCTATACAGAAGAAGGTCCCACGATTCAGCCGCGCGTTCCAGGGCGACTTCGAGTCTTGGTGGAGGGCCCTCTAGGCGTATTCTTTAAAAATGTTGAGAAGACGATCGAGCTCTGCCGCAAATCCTCGGCGGATGAGATCTGGTTCCTCACTTCGTCACCAGGTGTCACATCATATCCGGGGGTCGATCGAGTGTTCTCCTGCGTGCCAGTAGAACAGACGGCGGCGATTTATCGCTCGTGTGATGTGATCGTTAAACTTAGCTACGTAGAGGGAATGTTCGGCCCTCCACTTGAGATGTTTCACTGCGGCGGCACCGCAATAGTGTTCGATGTCACGGGCCACGAGGAGTACATCGTGCATAACGACAATGCTCTTGTCATTCGCAAGGATGATAATGAGGCGGTTATTCAAGCTATTAACTCTTTACGAAGCGATAAAGAGCTTCTCAAGCGCCTTAAGGTTGGCGCGCTCAGAACAGCATCAAGCTGGCCAAACTGGGAGACTGCGTCAGAGGAATTCCTGCGAGCACTCGACAAGCTGGCGAAGCTACCGAGTGAGTCGCGCGAGTCACTCGCATCCTTCTCGCGAGTACTAGGCTCCTGGTACGATAGCCACGCCATCGCACAAACGGAATCACAGGGTCGCTGTATTGAGCGCGAGCAGCTGCGAATGATTCTTAGCTCACGAGCGTTTCGTATTCTTCAAAAAGCAAAGCGCCTGCCCGGAACATCTCTTGCTATGCGAGGTATGAGAAAAATCAAACGTGTCTGTCGAGCGTAACAGGATAGTGCGAGCGCAAAGATGACACGAAAGAAGACCGACACCATCCTGGGATTCAGATCAATAGTCGACCACTGGAGTCTCTTGCTGCAGCTCGTACGTCGCGAGGTTGAGGCTCGATATCGTGGCACCGTCCTGGGGCTAGTATGGTCATTTCTATCTCCGGTTTTACTGCTAGTCGTTTATACATTCATCTTCTCGACTATCTTCAATGCTCGATGGGGGCTTCAAAACGAATCAAAGGGGCTATTCGCACTAGCAGCTTTTTGCGGAATGCTTGGCTTCGGGGTCTTCTCAGAAGTCGTAGCGAAGGCTCCGTCACTCATCGTCGGAAACTCTAATCTTGTAAAGAGAGTGGTCTTTCCGCTTGAACTCCTCGTTCCGGTGGCGCTTGGGAGCGCACTAGTGCAGCTCCTCATAGGCCTATGTGTATGGTGTGTTGGGTGGTTTTTTGTTACGGCTTCCCTCCCTCCTGTAACAATTATCTGGTTTCCAGTCGTAATCGTTCCAGTAGCGCTATACGCGCTTGGATGTGGATGGCTAGCTGCAGCATTAGGTGTATTTTTCAGAGACCTCGCGCAAATCGTGAGCCTCGGACTTCAGGTGCTGTTTCTTGTAACACCGATCTTTTTTCCTCTTTCACGAGTTCCGGAGCGCCTACAAGCCCTCGTCCAGGTAAATCCTCTCTGTGACATCATAGAGAACATTCGTGTGATTTTAGTGATAGGCCAGCCGCCGCACCTTCCGTCCCTTGTGACGAGCACACTGTGTGGCTTCGTTATCGCTCTGCTCGGATCCTGGTTTTTCGCTCGCACGAAGGGGGCGTTTGCTGATGTCATTTAATCCAGCCATCGCCGTTGAAAATATAAGCAAGGTGTACCGGCTCTATAACAAGCCGGCAGATCGATTTTATGAGGCACTCTTCTTAGGCAAACGCACCTATGGCAGAGATTTCTGGGCACTCCACGACGTCTCGTTCAGCATACGAGAGGGAGAATCTGTCGGAATAATTGGTCGCAATGGCTCCGGAAAAAGCACGCTACTCCAGATCCTCGCGGGCACTCTGCAACCAAGCGCAGGAAATCTTCAGACGCGGGGGCGGATCTCAGCTCTCCTAGAGCTTGGAAGTGGATTTAATCCAGAGTTCACCGGCGAAGAGAATATTTGGCTTAACGGCGCAATTTTGGGCCTCACAACAGACGAGATCCGAGATAGGTACGACAGCATCGTCGCATTTGCTGGACTTGGGGACTTCATTAAACAGCCGGTAAAAACGTACTCCTCGGGTATGGCAGTTCGCCTAGCCTTTAGCGTTGCTATGTCGGTAGATCCAGACATCTTTATCGTTGACGAAGCTTTGGCTGTTGGGGATATCTTTTTCCAACAAAAATGCATGGCTCATATGCGAGAGCGGATGAGGGACAAGACCCGGCTCTTCGTATCTCACGATATGCACTCCATCTGCACCCTTACTGAGCGTGTGCTGGTACTCCATCAAGGAAAGCTTGTGCTTGATGGGTCTCCGTCAGAGGCAGTAGAGCTCTACACTCGGGCTCTTCACAATGAAACATTTGGCAACAACAGCAGCAATGCTCCTTCTGTAGAGGCGCTAATTCCAGCCACTCTCATGCCTTCAAAATCCAGCTTGAATCTTCCATGGATCGATGTGGACACCTCCGGCGCCGGCGGCGCTGGTGAGGTTGTGATTCGGCGCGTCGCAATTACACGCGAGGAAACGTCTACCAGCTCTCACGTTGTAAGCGCGGGGGCGCGTGTGCGGGCGTTTCTTGACATTGTGGCAAGCACGTCAAAAGAAGAAATAGTCGTTGGCTACCTCGTACGAGACCGGGTTGGCGTGGCGATTTTCGGAGAGAATACGATAACCAGCAACCTCCCTCTCCTTTCATTTAAAGCAGGCGAAACGAAAACTATCTGCTTCGAGTTCGTGTGGCCTGAAATCCATCCAGGAGAGTACACAATTACGATCGGAGTTGGTGAAGGGCGGCATCCGTTGCAGCATACGATTCAGTGTTGGGCACAGAACGTATTTTGCTTTGAGGCAATCAGTCCATCAAGGGTAGTGCACGGAATCTTTAACAATCAGATATCGCAGTTTGAAGTTATTTCGTAGAGGTGAGGGCCCCATATGCGGTGGAAATTACACGACCCAAGGTTTGACTGTGACACGCTCAATCCCAACCTTCCCTTTTCTCCATGGGGCGGTCATCGACACTTCGCCTACGATCTGACCGTCGCGCTAAAGCCGAGGCGCATAGTGGAGCTTGGCAGCCACTACGGATGTTCTTTATTTTCATTCGCACAGGCGATAAAAGATCACGGCCTCGCCACGGATCTATTTGGGGTAGATACCTGGCAAGGGGACGAGCACGCGGGATTCTACTCGAATGAAGTTTTTGAGCTTGTTCAAAAGACAATTTCAGAGCACTTCAAGCAGGTTTCGATTACTCTTTTACGGAAGACCTTTCTGGACGCTCGCTCTGATATCGCTGACGGCAGCGTAGATGTTCTTCATATCGACGGGCTTCACACATACGAGGCTGTTGTTGAGGACTTCGAGACCTGGCTATGCAAGCTTGCACCTGAGGGTGTGGTGCTTTTTCACGATGTGAATCCAGAGCTCAGCTATGGCTCGAGAAAGCACTGGGAGGAGGTATCAGGTCGCTTCCCCGCTTTGCAGTTCGACCATAGCTGGGGACTTGGAGTGCTGTTCCCAAAGGGAGATTCGAAGAGAGCCCTGATTGGTGGTGAGTTTTGGGATGAACGACGCTTAGTGTATCAGTACAGGGCTGAGGCTCACCTTTCAGGCCAGCAAGTTCGAGACCTGACCCGCTTCGTTGATGAGCAAAAAGTGGCCATGGACAAGATGGAGACGATGATTAGGGA
>OMII01000150.1 GCA_900299055.1 Pseudomonadota bacterium
CATTACCCGACCTATTGTGAGAAGCGAGACTACTCCGAAGCTAGGCAGATCACGATCACGGGAGTAGTTGAGGGTACGAAGGGAGAGAATCGCACTACCCAGGGAAGTGTTCTCGAAAGCCAATCCCTTGTTTTCTCCGATCCGAGAGATCAGGCGCTTGCAGCTGCGATCCATGCTTGTAAGCATCAGGGAGCAGACCTGTTTCAAGACTTATGGGTACGCGGCTCTGTCCCTGGGTTCGCGCTGTACACCGATCCGATCTGCGGTGTCTTCGTCGACGACGGCGGCAACGATGTCGCTGCGTCTGGCTCTCCCTCCCCGGAATCAAAATAAGTTGATCGTTGACTATTGGTTTCTTGGTCCCCTCCGTAAGGAGGGGTTGGATCCATTGATCATTGGTCCTTTGATCGAAAATTTTCTATTTTAGCTGCTTCCGCTGGTCTGCTATGTTTCGAGTTGCCTTTCTTCCTTCTGGTGCGGGGTTACTTTTTTGCGCAACTAATCGGTGCAATCGTCGATAATTACGCGTGCTGTGTGTTTAGTGCCAAGAGCCACGTTAGTTAATCATGTCCCGTCCTCCTCGTATCCTGTTACCCCATACCGTTGTGATGCTGACCTCTCGTGTTCAGCAAGGGCTGCCATTTATGTGCACGCCACTCATGGAGCTAATTCTCTGGAGTGCTTTGGGAGTTGCACAAAGTCTTTATCCGGTAAAGGTCATAGCATTTGTAGTAATGGGCAATCATATTCACCTTATAGTGCTTGTTGAGGATCCCACCGTGGTAGTGAGCTTTATGGAGCGGTTTAAGTGTGAAACAGCTCACGCCATCAACCGACTTCTTGGCCGGCGGCAGGTGACAGTATGGTGCGAAGGATATGACTCACCGACTATTTTGACGATCGATGACCTGGTGGAGAAGCTCGCGTATGTATATGCAAATCCTATCAGAGCACACCGAGTAGCCTCCATTAACGGATACCAGGGAGTATCAAGTTGGAGAATGTTTACCTCGGGGCAGGCGATTCGTGAGGTGAAGCGGATTCGAAGGACATTTCTGGTGCCGATAGCAAAAGGGAAAGTATCCGTCGGGACGCGCCTTCAAGAAGCCTCTTTGGTCGAGTCTCAGGTTAAGGAAATACTTAGCTTTGAGTTGTCTCCTAATGCCTGGACTACAGCCTTTCCAAACCAGAGCACTCCAGAATACCTGAAGGAGAGGCTTTTACGACGAGTTCAAGAGATAGAAGCACAGATGTTGATTGTTCGTGAACAGGGACGTATCAGACTACCTTCAGAGTCTGAAGTTACTTGTCAGCCCATAGATATCTCATACTCTCCTAAAAAGTTTGGAAAGAGAATGTGGTGTATCTGTGGCGATATGCCTTTGCGTATTGCATTCATTTCATTCATTAAAAATCTACGCGAGAAGGCGAGAAAGATAAAGTCAGAGTGGCTGCAAGGAAACTGGACAGCTCCATTCCCGGTTGGGCTCTTCCCCCCAAATCAACCCTTAGTAGCTAACATACTGCCTGCCTATTTCAGAAGATTGTTGTCTGCGATGTAATTGATTCGGTGAAGAGGCGCAGACTGGATCCGATTTAAGAGCGGACACTACGGGCGTCGAGCCTATTTTATCAAAGGTTCTCATTACAGGCTGCGATGACCGACGTGATACGCGGCAGGGCCTATCAAATTCAAGCTGACAGAATTACCTCACGGATTGGCAGCGCGCATATGGAGAACTTGTGAGATGCAACCCGGGCTGGTTTTAAAAAGTAACCCCGTACCGGTTTTGCGAGCCGCACTGGTAATGAGGAATAATAGCGCACATTCCATCAGGGCTCACTCAAGAAGCCGGATACATGCGTGCATCCCTCCCTTTCTATCCGTCAAACCACTTTTCCTTGACTCCTCGGGGTGGGTTCATACATACGGGGTCACTTCACACTCCCTACCCCAAGTCGCATGGCCAATCACTGACGCAATTCAGTAGATATAGATTCAAGGAGTCTCGCGACGTGTCGACTGGTCCGCTCACCTAGGAAAGTAACCCTGCACCAGGGAGAGAGCTATCTGTTGCTTGATCTGAGTCCTCTTGCATCTAGAATGATTCCAACGAGGTACTCAGATATCACTTAAGCTACTTCAAAAGACTGCCGACCCTAAAAAGTATGTTCGCGCGCCATCTCTCAGCTCTATTAGTGTCGCTTTTCATGTTTCTCTCCGCGAGCGAGGGATCGTGCACTAATATCAAAGTAACGAGCCCTACTGTAGGAACTCTTTCTGGAGGAAGCACGACCGTAACGTTTAATGTTACATGGAATGCGTCCTGGAGGACCTCAACAGGTGTATCCAACTGGGACGCTGCATGGGTATTCGTAAAGTTTCGCACAACTACGGGAGGAACTCTTGGTGATTGGCAGCACGCGAGCTTAAACGATACCGGACACACGATGCCCTCCGGTGCTACGCACTCAGTTGGCTACGCTGATACCTCAGCTGCTTTTAGTATCTCCTCGAATCCGGTTGTCGGCGTCTTTATTTATCGTAGTGCTGATGGCCCAAGTGGAACATTTACGGCAAACAACGTGAGCCTATCGTGGAACTATGCTCAAGACGGAGTGCAGAACACAAATACAGTTGAAGTCCGCGTCTTTGCGATTGAGATGGTATATATCCCCACAGGATCGTTCTTTGCCGGAGATAACGCGACATCGTATGCATCGTTTATGCAGGGAAGTTCTGATAACGATCCGTGGTACATCGGAAGCGAGGCGGCCATCAGTGTTGGTAGTCAGGCAGGTACTGGGACGGGGTTTGGTGAGGTAAATAGTGAGTACTACTATGTTACGGATGCCTACACTTATGATGAAGCTACGGGCGCGAGCTTTACCGTGCCAGCGGCTTTTCCGAAGGGATATAATAAATTCTACATGATGAAGGGAGAGGTGTCGCAGGGACAGTGGGTGTCGTTCTTCAACACACTAACAACGACACAAAAAAACGCCCGCGACATTACGGCTGCTTCGGGAAAAAATCGAGATACTGTTTACTACCGCAATAATATTAGCTGGATTTCCGGAGATGCCAACTTACCCGATCAGGGGGTAGGAGCCTTATATGAGTCAGTAGCTATGAGCTATCTTTCGTGGGCTGACTTAGTAGCATATTTAGATTGGGCTGGATTACGCCCCGCAAGTGAGCTGGAGTTTGAGAGAGCAGGTAGAGGACCATACAGAGCGTTGTCTGGTGAGTATGCGTGGGGCAATACCTCAGTAACAGGCGCCACAACGGTGACAGATGCGGGTAAATCCAGCGAGGTCGGGCAGTCAGATGCGAATTGCGTGTATAACAATGGCGTGCAAGGCCCTATGCGAGTTGGATCTATGTCCTACGGTAAGGCAACCAGGGTAGAGTCGGGGGCCGGATATTACGGCAATATGGATTTATCCGGAAATATTTCCGAACGTCTAGTAACTGTGGGCAATTCGGAAGGGAGAGGATTTGAGGGGTCTAAACATGGGAATGGGATGCTAACCTCAGCAGGAGATGCGAACGTTACTACGTGGCCGGGCACTGCTGGCACTGGAGCGGGTTTACATGGTGCTGCCTGGAACATGGCAACTAACGACTTAGCTCTCTCATCCCGCACATATGCGGCGGTGCCGAATCTTGCGGGACGTAGTTTTAACCGAGGTGGTCGGGGGGTGCGCACAGCGCCGTAATTGTGCCTACTACTTGGCCTAAGGCACGCGGAAATGTGCTCCGCTGGTACGGGGTTACTTCCTTCTTACCTTCGGTACGGGGGTACTTTTCGCCCTTCTCAGAAGCATAAGGAAGGTGGTGACGTGTTCTCATTCTGAGGGAATGAGAACACGCTCCTTCCCTAACTACGACTAGCAACCTGAGAGGCGCCGATCGAGGCACTC
>OMII01000151.1 GCA_900299055.1 Pseudomonadota bacterium
GACTAACACTTGATGCCTATGAGTACGCTTTTAAGCTCATCGCCAATCCAAAATTAGCATTAAACCATTCGGCCGGGCATCAGCAGAGTCGTGCAGTAGCCAACGCGGATTAGACGAGCCTATACCTCATGAGATCGATTCCGAGTCCAAAGACGCCAGACGCGCGACAGTTGGGCGAGAATGTAGCCTCCCAGACCGGGTCGGATCGGTTGCTCCTTAGTCTTCTTATTATGGTCGCACTGGCAGTGCGATTGGACTTTATGAGAGCAGTTCAGTTCGCGATTGATGGAGATGAGGCAATCGTTGGGCTGATGGGTAGGCATATTCTTGAGGGAAAGGGAGTTCCGGTTTTCTATTATGGGCAGCACTACATGGGCTCACTTGAGGCAATCATGGCTAGCTGCTCTTTCCTTTTGTTTGGTTCAACACCTTTTGCGTTACAGCTAGTGCCCCTGGTTTGGTCGGTGGCCTTAGTGCCTCTCGTGTACGTCATCGGACGATCGCTTAAGAGTCGTTGGGCAGGGTTGGTAGCAGCGGCGCTAACAGCCCTACCACCCCCAGCCCTGATAGTGTGGAGCAGCAAAGCGCGTGGTGGGTTTATCGAGATAGTGGTGCTCGGGACTTTAGCTCTTTACCTCACAATGGTGTGGCTGAGGGATGCAAGCTCACGCGCGCGCTATCCCGCGGCTGTTGGATTTGTCCTGGGTGTTGGCTGGTGGGTAAACAATCAGATTGCTTACGCCATGGCCGCAATTGGTCTCATTGCGTTCCTTCATTTTGTTGTTACTCCAGCGTTGGATTTCGCCAGCGGAAGAGGGACGGTGCGATCTCTAAGAACTCTCGGCTCAGTAGCGAGCGTCGGCGTGCTGGCGTTCTTTCTAGGCGGAAGTCCCTATTGGATCTACAACATCCGACTCGGTTTCCCATCAGCCGGTATGTTTGGTTTGTCGAAGTATGAGGTGTTTCGCGAGCACCTGGACGGCCTTCGCTACATAGCGCTCCCCATGTTGCTAGGCGCTAAGCGGTTCTGGCAAAAAAACTGGGCATTCTGGGGCGCTCGCGAGTTCGTGTGGGCACTCTATGTGCTTCCAATTGTGGGTGTCTGCATTGCCAGGTGGCGCCAGTGGCTCCGACTTGTCACTGGTCGAGTGGATAGGCGAGAGCCGATCGAGCTCTTTGTTATTTTCTGCGTCTCATGTTGCACTATTTTCGCACTGAGTTCGTACGGGTGGCTGGTGCAGGCACCGCGTTATCTGCTGCCGTTATATCCAGCCGTCTTTATCCTTCTTGGGGTCGCTGCGCAGTATCTTAGAGATGTGTCACCGGCAACTTCGGCTGTATTTGTCGGCTCCCTATTACTATTTAATGGGGTTGCGGCGTACTACCCGGAGCGCGCAACTGCGGGGGAGCCCGTGGTCTTTGCCGGTCAGCGAGTTGAGCGCGACCATGCTCCTCTCATTGCGGCTTTAGACGCACATGGCATCACCAGGGTTCGGACTAACTACTGGATCGGATATCGACTCGCCTTTGAGACTGGGGAGCGAATCACATTCTCTATGTTGGCTGAACCCGATCAAGTACGAATCCCAGAGTACGAAGAAAAGACTTTTGAAAACTCGGCGTTGCCGCTTGTACTCGTTGAGAGCGAGGCGAGTATAGTTAGGCCAGCGTTGCGCAAACTTGGATACTCGTTCGCTGAGCAACGGGCGGGTGGCTACTTCTTGCTCTACGATCTTCATACGTCGCTTTCAGAGGTGACGCCTCTTTCCAATGATTCTTTTGTTGATGTTAAGGCGTCAAGTGGTCGATCGCCGAGAGCAGCGCTCGACGGTGACGTACGTACGAGGTGGGGAACCGAGACCCACCAGGCGCCAGGACAGGAATTCTCCGTATCATTGTCCAAGCCCGTGCCTGTGTCCGAGATACAGTATGACCTCGGGTCGTGGAGAAATGACCTAGCAAAGTCTCTCACAATTTACGGTGAGCTCGCCGACGGCTCGATGCAGCAGCTTCTTTCAGCCGCCGAATTTAAGGGCGTTCGCTATCTCGGATGGGGAGAGCGGCGACTTACCGTTCGCTTTTCACCTATAACCATTAAGCGAATATTGCTAGTACAAGGAGGCGCGGATCCGGTCGTCGATTGGTCGATCGCGGAGTTGCGCTTGTATGGACCATAACGATGCTTAGCCTGTCACGAAATAAGATCGTAAAGCTATTCGTTGCGCTCATCACGTTAACTGCCCTTATGTTGGCAGTCGATTTCACGCTCGTTATTGACGCAATAAGCCAGATTGATGTTTTCGATATTCTGGTCCTGTGCGCCATTTCCTTTGCTCTGGTTGGAGTGAGTGTCTGGAAGTGGCAGTGTTTCCTCACTCGTCTAGGTATTGACGTTGGTTTTTGGAGATTATTTCAGCTCTACCTTGTCGGATATTTTGTAAATCTTCTCGCGCCATCGTTTGTCGGTGGTGATGTGGTGCGGAGTCTGTACCTCGGCTCGTCGGTTGATAAAGCTCGTGCCGTCTCTTCGACGCTGTTAGAGCGATACACGGGCGTCGTAGCCATGATAGCGATAGCTCTTCTTTCAATGTTCTTATCAAGCGCCGTTACCGCCCAGATACGACTGCTTGTGGTTGTACTCGCTCTGGGTTGTGCGGTCAGCACCTGGCTAGTCTTCGCGGGGGCGATCGGTAGCGTTGCGCGTCGTTTTCGGCTCCCGGCAGCAATCAGTGCTCCTGCCGCCCGAATCGAGAGTAGTCTGACGTGGGGTATGAGCGACCCAGGTCTTGTAGTGAAAACACTTCTAATCTCCGTTATCTTCCACATCTTGACAGTTATTAATACCGCCGCTGTGGGCGCGGCAGTCGGCTGGTCAGCGGTGCCTTGGGGAGATCTTTTTGTCGTCGTTCCACTTATCTTGATCGTGGGGGCTGTTCCAATCTCGCCGCAGGGTCTCGGTATCCAAGAAGGAGCTTTCGTGTACTTCCTCACGTCAGTTGGAGTCACTCCGGATCAGGCGCTTGCAATCGCTTTGGTGTTGCGAGCGAAATCGTACGTCCTTGCCGGTCTGGGAGGTCTGGTTTTACTCGCACTGCGCAGACACTCTGATAGTGACCAGCAAACCGCGATCAATCGGTGATTGTGCCTGTATTTTTCTGGGGAATGCAGAGCGTAGATATGCTCGGTGCGGTGCACAGAGCTTTTGCCACCTGATCTCGGCGAATGACCTGTCCAGCTCGCCAAAGCAGAGCCTTGTTGAACTCTCCACTACACCCACGACATGTAAAGCTCTCCCAATTTAATGCCGCTGCTAGCTCAAGGCACTGCTCGTATGAACAGCAGTCATACCTACGCCGCGGCGTAGTCTCGATTGCGGCGACTCCCGACTCTTCGGGCGTGCAGGCGTCCTCGGCGTCGTCAAAACGCACCTCAAAAGGCCCAGGAGAACCAAGTTGTGAGTCTGCTCGTTTCATAGTCTCGTAAGCGATATTTCCGGGCCGGTTCGCCACCGACTACCACTCGCTCGAAGAACCTTACACAACTCGCCTCTGTTATTAAACAGGGGCCGACGTGTTTTCTAGCCGGGCACCAGTGTGGGATGAAGCGAGAGCCGAGCATCGAATGATTTGCGCGATTGTGTGGTGTTTAGCGTGAGTCACGGGCCAATTTCGGTTGTAACCCTGATAGGTTAGGTGGGTAGACTAAGGGGGGAGATTTCTGTACCCTGCTAGTCAGGTATTCGATCTACAGAACCAAATGCTGTCTGCACCAGTCTCAATTACACAATCGACTCACGTTGTATCTGACGCAGGTAGCGGGCGGAGCTTTATCGCGGTATTCGACGACCAATACTACGCGCCGCTCATCCAAGCGATGAGTGAACGTATCGCAGAGCGCGCCCGCTGCGTCGTTATCAAGACGCCAGTTATAGTAGCGGACAATTGGCGCGCTGTGGCCTCAGATTTATCATCGCTATTAATCTCTCTTGGGATTAGACAGTCAAGTTTTATCGGGGTCGGGGCGGGGGCGGCTCTCGTGGAAGATATCGCACTTACCTCGCCCAAGAGTGTTCGTTCATTGATCGTGTTAGACAGCCCCCTCCGCCCGCACCCCTCGATCTGGGAGCGGCTTATTGACGCTTTAGAGAGGCGATTGCCATTCGGGTTGCCGCTCCGGCTTGCGTCAAGAGGCTTCAATGTTCGATCCTATGCACACCGCCTCCGCTGCCCACTTCTCACCGTGGCAACGAAACGTGCTAGCATTTTTGTGCGTTCAGAGCTCCAGATGCTAGGAAGACTTGCCCCGACATCGTGGTATGTGACCCTCCCTGAAAGCGGACCCGACGAGGAGGCCCGAGAGCTTGGTAATATCGTTGTCACGTTTCAGGATGCCCCGGCGAAGTGTCCGCAGAAGAATCGTCAGGAGGCAGTATGAGCGCTCGGCGAAAGACTGACAGCGATGCGGCAGCCGACCGGCTAACGCGGGATAGTATCTCTGAGATAGTTCGTGCGCTTAGTCAGCCCTGCGGTTCAAGCACGCCTCGCTGGAACGTCGTCGACGCCCTCGAGCTCTTGGTCGATTCAGGTAATTTCATAGCTGCTCGCACGCTCGCCGAGCGCATCATCCCTCTCGTGAACGGCGACGGACGTGAGCGGTTATTTCTGGGCTACGTGGCGTTGTGTGACCTGATGACTGCGGGTAGCCAGACCGAGGCGATCGCGACGCTGGAGTCGCTCTACGTGGAGATTAACCACAACGGACACTCCTTAGCAGACAAGGTGCGCATAGCGCTCTTGCTTTCACGCAGCCTTTCGGTTTGCGTAGGCATGGGAACCTTGGGGGAAGCCGCTCTACTGCGAGCTCGGAATATTCTTCACGTCGAGCTCTCAAGGGCGGCCGAAGGGCGCAATCATGAGTTCCAGTGCATAGTCACCACGGAGTTGGCGAAAAGTTACCTGCATGCGCCAACGTCGGACGCGCGGGCTGCGCTCGGAATCCTGGGTGACGCCTTCCTGCAGCAATCCTTGGATTTTGTAGCGCATGATATTCGCTTTGATGTTTTGCGGATCAGGTTTCAGATCTTGAGGGCTCTTGGTGGACCATACCGCGACGAGTATTCAGAGGAGGCCCTTCGACGCGATGCTCGCGCGATAGGGGGAGTCGGCCGGGCGCTTGCCGAGCTAGCAATTGCACGTCGCTCAGCGGAGCCGTGTGAGGATTCGCTCCTTAAGGCCGCCGAACTGTTTGAGGCGAACAGCTATATCTCGGGAGCCTTTGAAGCGAGGTTTACCCTCGGTTCAGCAGCCCTAGACCGCGGTCATAATTCAGTCGCAGAAAGACATCTTCGCCAGGCAGCAAAGCTCGCCGACAGCGTTGGATTTCTCCATGGCTCTCTACTTGCTCGAGTTGGGCTGTTTCAGGCAGCTGTAATTGGAGGCGAAGAGGGGGAAGCCACTCGGCGCGTAGAGGACCTCTCTTCTTTGATGTCGTCGGAGGTAGCCGTTGGTTCTATGGGACTCAACGTGGCGGCGGCACGTCAAATAGTTGGGAACATTGAATCAGCGCTTGAGATGGCGCGAAGATGCGAGTCGCTATTCGATCGTCGAGGGTTGGATTTCGCCGAAGCACAGGCATTACATACAATTGGCTCTTGTCAGGCGCGTACGGGGAACTGGGAAGGTGCGCTTGCAGCATGGGAGCGATCAGTGTTGCTCGACGAGCGCCGATTCGCTTTTACCTCGGCTTGCGAGCGTCGTGCGTTGGTAGTTCAGGCTTTAGTGATGCGAGATATGTCATCGGTTGGCCACGTGCAAGATGCCACACGAAGTCGCTGCAGTGATTTAATTGAGAGTTCATGCCGCATATTGCGAAAGTTTGGAGACTCAAACGAGGCAAGACGGATTGAAGCCCGCCTGCGAACAGCCAACGCACAGTTGTGCATTATGACAAAGGATTCTGTCGCCGCGTTGCGCCACACGAACATAGCTAGATCTCTTTTTGACGCATTAGGTATGGAGTATGACGCTGCTCTCATTGACGCTCTTAGCGGCCTCGCGATGATAGAGGTTGGAAAGAGCGGCGCAACCGAGATGCTTGAAGAGGCAGTGCTAACCCTGCAACGTCCGCTTCAGTTCTTCAGTGGAACCGATCAGGGACACATTCGCTGGAAAGTTCTGTATTATCTGACAGTAGCAGGAGTAGTGATCTCTCAGCGCAAGTCGACGGCAATTGACAGGGCGAAGTGGAAGGAGCTTTCAACCAGTTGGTTAAAAGACGCCTTGAGAGAAGTTGCCGCTCTTGAGCACTCAAGCCGTGGGTTTCAAGGTGATAGTCAGGAGACGGAGTTCTCCCCGGGCCTTAAGCCGGCTGCTCTAGAGGGACTTAAGGCGACGTTGGGCGTTGGTACTCATAAGGTTCGCCGCGGCCAGCGAGATGCCGTCATCGAGGCCGGGCCTGGAGACGGATTCGTCCACTAAGAGGCGGTTCTGTAGTAATCCGGGGTGCTTGGAAGTACGGACCGTTACAACATCAGCGCGAAAGTCCACTCCTTCCCGGTCCACCAACTATCGACAAACCTGCAGTCAAGGGGTTAGACTGTCAGCGCATTTAGCTTCGCAGGTCCATTCCTGCGTAATGGCAATCTTTGAATAGGCTACTCGATGACTCAGTTTGTTCGCTCAGCCGTGTGTATAATCTCGATCGGATTGGCTTTTATGGGCCACATGACCGCCGCCTTAGCCGAAGCCCAGATAGCGATCGTCGATGTTCAGCGAGTGGTTAATGACTCGATAATCGGCAAGGCTGCCAAAAGCAATCTTGAGGAACAGATTAGCAAAGCAAAGCTCAAACTCGGGGGGTTAAAGAGCGAGTTCGAAAAGCAGAAGGCAGAGCTCGATAAACAATCGGCTATCCTATCGGGTTCGGCCCTTGAGCAGCGAAAGGAAGCGTTATCGAAAAAACAAGTAGATTTTCAGCGCGCATACCAGGATATGCAGCAGGAACTCGCGAAAGCGAACGAGAAAGAAATCGGCAAAGTTATCAAGCAAGTTAACGAAGTGGTGAAAGAGCTTGCGGATAGTAAGGGATATACCTTTGTTTTCGAGAAGGACCGTCAGGCGGTCCTCTTCGCTTCGAGTCGAATTGATATTACTGACCAGGTAATATCAACGCTCGACAAGAGAAAAGTAGATCTGTAGAGGAGTTGAGACATGGAAGGACAAGCTATGACAACAGAACACACGCCAGTTACTATGGATATTTTAGAGATCCAGAAGTGGCTCCCGCATCGGTATCCGTTTCTTCTGATCGATAAGATTGTGGACTTGGTACCCGATCAATATGTTGTTGCAATAAAGAATGTCACGATGAATGAAGGGTTCTTTCAAGGGCACTTCCCAAACAACCCGGTGATGCCTGGCGTTCTCATCTGTGAGGCGATGGCGCAGGCTTGCGCGGTTTTTGCCCGATATTCGGAGCCCGTTCTGCTCAAGGAGAAGAATCTATATCTTGTCGGTGCCGACAACTTTAAATGGAAGAAGATGGTACTTCCAGGCGATACGCTAAAGATCCACATGAGAAGCGTTCGAAAGAGGAATCCTCTTTGGGTTATGGAGGGCGACGTTTCTGTGGATGGAAAGGTCGTGGCTTCAGGAACCATCTCGGCCGCTGCCGCTTGAGGTGCCATGTCTGAAGTAGAGACTTCCATACACCCTACAGCAATTATCGATCCTTCGGCGTCAATTGGCCCGGGGACGAGCGTTGGGCCGTACTCCATTATAGGGCCGCACGTGGTGCTGGGTGAGAATAACAAGATTGGTCCGCACGTTGTCATAGAGGGCAGGACCTATATCGGGGACGGGAACACGGTATACCAGTTCGCATCCATCGGGGCCGCGCCACAGGATTTAAAATACAGGGGGGAGCCAAGTGAGCTTCGCATAGGTAGTGGCAATATCGTGCGCGAAAACGTGACGCTTCAGCCTGGTACGGCAGGGGGCGGAATGCTGACCTCGATCGCCGATCATAATCTGTTTATGGCCAACACTCACGTCGGGCACGATTCTCATGTTGGGAGTCGCTGTGTCATTGCGAACGGCGCAGCACTTGCCGGTCACGTAACCGTAGAGGACGGAGTCATTATTGGGGGGCTGAGCGGCATTCACCAATTCGTTAAGCTCGGGCGCGTTGCGATGATCGGTGCCGGTGCTATGGTGGCGCAGGATATTCCTCCGTATTGCATGGCGCAGGGTGATCGAGCTTCGATTCAGGGCCTTAATAGGGTCGGTCTTGAGAGAAATGGTGGAACACGAGAGGATTTGGGTGTCCTGAGAGAGGTGTACCGACTCATCTTTACCCCGTCAGGACCAGAGGCTAAAGCCAAGGTTTTTAAGGACCGTGTCGCACAAGCACGCGATTTAGTTGGCACTAACGAGCGTGGATTGCAGTTCGTCTCCTTTATTGAGGCCTCTCAACGAGGCATTGCTCCCCACCATAGGGGCGTAAGTGCCGGGGAATAGGTCGAGACTTTGACTTTTCTTGGCCAGGCTGGTACGAATACAGGGTTTAGTTGCGAAAGCAGAAGATAAGAGGCGGGGAGTCGCGGCTCATAGGGCCGATACCCGTTGTAATTAGTTAGTAAGTTAGGAGCGTTGGATGAGTTCCACAAGCGCAGGCGATACAGAGCGAAAGATGGGCGATTTGAAGGCTGAGGATGTAGCCGTAGGGACTTTGAGTCTCTCTCAGAAAGAGCCGTCGGATGTTGTTAAGCAGTTTCAGCGTAACTCTCAGGATTGCGGCTCGCCAGAGGTGCAGATTGCCCTTTTGACGAGACGTCTTGAGATTCTCACAAAGCACTTTGGAAAGTTCCCAAAGGATCACCACTCACGAAAGGGTATGATGGACATAATTTCGCGTCGAAAGCGTATGCTCCAATACCTCAAGGGTGAGGACGTCGCTCGCTACCGAAGCACCATTTCGGCGCTCGGCCTCCGTAAGTAAATCTGCTGCCGCTAGAAAGGGGCTCTTGCGCCTCGTTCCTCGTGCCATGCAGTATTAGGCAACGACAACGGAAAGCAGATTCCCCGAAGCGCTGGGCCGCTATTCGCACGCCCGTGCTAGGCGCATTAATGATGTAAGGAAACACATGTATACAGTAGAAAGAGAATTTCACGGTCGCACCCTCAGGATTGAGTCGGGACGAATTGCCAAGCAGGCAGCAGGTTCCGCGTTGGTGACCTATGGCGAGACAATGGTCTTGGTCACAGCTTGTTACGGTCCTGAAAAGGACGTCGATTTCTTCCCGCTGACGGTAGACTACTTCGAGAAGACCTACGCCGCAGGAAAAATTCCGGGAGGATTCTTCCGCCGAGAAGGGAAATTAACAGAGAAAGAGACGCTTGTGTCACGCCTGATCGACCGGCCATGTCGTCCGCTGTTCCCGGAGAACTTCCACCGCGAGGTGCAAGTAATAGCAACGGTATTGTCGGCAGACGATGAGAATGACCCAGATACGTTGGCGATGATCGGTGCTTCTGCAGCTCTCACGATCTCAGACCTTCCATTCGAAGGACCGATGTCGGGTGTGCGCGTTGGAAGAATCGGCGGAAAGCTCGTAATCAATCCGAGACAATCGGAGCTTGCGCAGTCCGACCTCAATTTCATCCTAGCAGGGACAAAGGATGCGATTGTGATGGTTGAGGGGGGTGCTCAAGAAGTGCCAGAGGAAGAGGTTCTTTCTGCCCTATTTTACGCCCATGAGCAGCTACAGATCGTCAATGAGATGCAACTTGAGCTCCAGAAACACGTCGGCCAGCCAAAGATGGAAGTTGTGGCAAAGCCTTACGATGAAGGCCTCTACAGCAAAATGGTGCAGTTTGTAACACCAAAGATATCGGCAGCCGTTCGTAACGCTGAGAAGCACGTGCGAGGTGAGGCCGTAGGTGAAGCCAAGAAGGCTCTTGTCGCTGAGTTTGTGAAAGAGGGAGATGCAAATGCTGCGGTTACATCAAAGCTCGCAGGAAAGGCATTCGAGGATACCCATTACAAGGTAGTGCGAGACCTGGCCCTCTACGAGGGAGTGCGAGTGGATGGCCGCAATACAACAACTGTGCGACCAATTTCAATTGAGGTTGGTTGGCTTCCTAGAACGCACGGTTCCGCTCTCTTCACACGTGGAGAGACGCAGTCGATCGTGGTGTCGACGCTCGGAACAGAGGCGGAGGCGCAGCGCATAGACAGCCTTATGGGTGAGGCATCGAAGACCTTCATGCTTCACTATAACTTCCCTCCATTCTCGGTTGGAGAGACAAAGCCGATGCGCGGACCCGGTCGACGAGAGATAGGGCACGGCGCGCTGGCGGAGCGTGCGGTTCGAGCAATCCTGCCGGACATTAAAGCTTTCCCGTACGTAATACGTATCGTATCGGAGATCACAGAGAGTAACGGCTCGAGTTCGATGGCGACGGTATGCGGTTCAAGCCTCTCGCTGATGGACGCAGGAGTGCCGATTAAGGCTCCAGTGGCTGGCGTGGCGATGGGTCTGATCAAGACCGACGATAAGTACGTCGTGCTAACTGATATTCTTGGGGATGAGGATCATCTTGGGGACATGGACTTTAAGGTCTGTGGTACCACCAAAGGTATCACCGCGCTCCAGATGGATATTAAGATAAAGGGCCTCGATCGTGAGATTATGGACAAGGCCATGCTGCAGGCGCGCGATGGTCGTATGCACATACTCAAAGAGATGGCGAAGTCTATCGAGTCATCTCGATCGGACCTCAGTCGATACGCTCCGCGGATCGTTACCATTAAGATCAACCCAGATAAGATCAGAGATGTGATTGGGCCAGGCGGTAAGACTATCCGGTCCATCACTGAGTCCTGTGGCGTTAAGATGGAAGTGTCGGATGACGGCACAGTTAACATCGCCAGCAACGATGGCAACAAGGTCAAGAACGCGATAGCGATTATCGAGAGTCTGACCCAAGAGGCTGTGGTAGGTAAGATCTACAAGGGAATCGTAAAGCGCCTTGCCGACTTTGGAGCGTTTGTCGAGATCCTGCCGGGTACGGATGGACTTGTTCACATCTCTCAGATCTCGGAGGAGAAGGTTCGTCGAGTTGACGATGTTCTCTCAGAGGGAGATGAGGTCATGGTTAAGGTGTTGGAGATTGACCGACAAGGCAAGATCCGGCTGTCCATGAAGGAGGCGATCAACGACCTCAAAGAACAGATAGCGTAAGTCCAGTCTTAGGTTATCATGACAAGGCCAGAGGGGTACTCGCCTCTCTGGCCTTTTTTACACCGGGGTGCTGACGTGGCGAGACGGCGACAGAGAAGCTTTGTTGTAGGTTTATCGACCGGTGCCGTGCTGCTCTCGCTCTTGTGTGGCCGTCCGACATCGCTTCAGGCTCAGGATGCGCCATTTAAGCCCCGCTGGGATGCCGTAGAAAGGAGTTCTCGTCACAAGTTTATTCAACCCACGCCAGCAGGCTCATCAGCTAATGAGAACACCGCTGTCTACTCGTTCGATCGTTACTCAGGCCAGCTACGTGAAATCTGCAATTTAATGGAGCTCGACCATCGAAGAGAACGCTTTGGCAAGGCGGCCTTTGATGACATCCGAAACGGAACGCCGTGCAAATCATGTCGCGCATTCCTCAAGGAAGTCGTTGAGCAGTGTCAGTATCGAAAGAAGGTAGTAGTGCGGCCCACACCGTCTCCGCGATCTACCGCGACTCCTCTGCCCGGAGAGCCTTCAGGTCAGTCAACGCCCCCCCCGCCGCAACACACAGCCGCCGCGACGCCAACGCCTAGCGAACCGCAGCGAGCCCGTTATCCGCGAACCGAACTCATCGATAGAGTAAGTGCCCTTAGCGCAGATCTGTACGAACGCGACACGGGAGACGGGCCTCTGTTTGAGTCGATTAATTACCTCTCCAAGCTTCTGGTCGGTCAGAAGGATCTCTCGCCCGCCGAGCGGGACTACTTTGGAATTGTTACCACCTACCTCCTTTCAGCCTGGAGTGGGCGAGCGGACTCGCCTCTGGAACATACCGGTCCAGATCGGGAAGGAGTTCGCGCTCTGTTTGACGAGCATTAATTGCGAGTCGTAAGGAAAACAAGCGTTAGTAGAGGCACGATCCGGTTCGATACGTAAGTTATTCATAATTACTTCGAGGTGTTAGCTCACACCAGCTCGGACCGTGGGGGTCTAAATCTCAACCCTCCGATGCGGTCAAGAATGCCCGGTAAATCATCCAGTTTATTGACTTTTTGTCCCCTAAACAGCTACTATTCGGCCGCTTCTTTGAGTCACGAGCGTCGGGACCATTAGGGGTAAAATTAGCTGCGAACAGAGCACTCACTCACTTTTTCGGTCCGTGAGTCGGGTCTCAGCGCAGCCGAATAACAACAAACTTGGACCGAGAAGGCTGTAGCTAATTACATGGCAAGTTCATTTTCAGCAGGCTCCTTTGGGGGCTTTAAGGGCGGAGAAGGCGAGGGGAGTTTCGCCAGTGAGTTCGAGGCGCTTCTTCGCGAGCGAGTCGATAACATCAGACCAGGAAAGATTGTACCAGGCGTAGTCACGTCCGTGGGCAAAGAGATGGTGTCGGTAGACATCGGATTCAAGTCTGAGGGTGTTGTACCAACCGAGCAGTTCCTTAATCCCGAGGGGAAAATTGCGGTTAAGGTTGGCGACTCTGTTGACGTTTTGATTGTTGCTCTTGAGAACGACATGGGTCAGGTTCTTCTCTCGAAGGAGAAGGCGGATCAGAAGCGCGTGTGGGAGAACGTAGAGAGCGCCTTCAAGGCAGACACCCGAATCAAGGGTAAGGTCATCCAGAAGGTCAAAGGTGGTCTCCAAGTTGATATCGGAATTCCAGCGTTCTTGCCTGGTTCTCAGATTGACATTCGTCCTCACCGGAACCTCGATAAGTTCCTCGGTCAGGAGTATGAGTTCAAGGTTCTCAAGATCACTCGCGACAAGGGCAACATCGTCCTCTCACGTCGCGCGGTTCTTCTTGGCGAGCGTGACGAGCTCCGTTCGGCAACTCTCAAGGTTCTCCAAGAGGGTGTCGTTATGGAGGGAGTTGTTAAGAACGTTACCGATTACGGTGCGTTCATCGACCTCGGCGGAATCGACGGTCTTCTCCACATCACAGACATCTCATGGGGTCGGATTAACCACCCATCCGAGAAGCTCTCGGTCGGACAGACAGTTCCAGTCGTGGTTCTCAAGTACGATCAGGAGAAGGAGCGTGTCAGCCTCGGTATGAAGCAGCTCACGCAGGATCCATGGATCACAGCGCACGAGCGTTTCCCAATTGGTGGACGCATCAAGGGTCGCGTTAAGTCGGTTACTGACTACGGCGCGTTCGTGGAGCTCGAAGAGGGTGTTGAGGGACTCATTCACGTATCTGAGATGAGCTGGACCAAGAAGGTTCGTCACCCATCGAAGATCGTTACTGAGGGCGAGACAGTTGAGGCGGTCATTCTCGGCATCGATTCCGAGCAACAGCGCATCAGCCTTGGCCTTAAACAGCTCATGCAGAACCCATGGGAAGACCTCCAGAGGACTCATCCTGTTGGGTCGCGTGTTAAGGGTAAGGTTCGCTCGATCACTGAGTTCGGTATCTTCGTTGGTATCGAGGATGGAATCGACGGTCTTGTGCATATCTCTGACTTCTCATGGACGAAGAGAATTAAGGATCCGAAGGAGATTCAGGAGCTCTTCAAGAAGGGTGACGAGGTTGAGGCTGTTGTGCTCGACATCGACATCAGTAATGAGCGCTTAAGCCTCGGCATTAAGCAGCTCTCTGAGGATCCGTGGGATACTATCGCGCAACGCCATCCAGTTGGAACAAAGGTGAAGGGTAACGTTACCGCAATCACAGAGTTCGGTGTGTCCGTTGAGATCGAGAACGGCGTAGAGGGATTGATTCACAATTCGCAGCTCGGTCTTGATAAGGCACAGGATGTCGCGCAGGCGTTCCCAGTTGGTACGCAGGTAGAAGCGGAGGTTACGAACGTCGACACGCAAGAGCGTCGAATAAGCCTCAGCTCTCGCGCAATCAAGGAGCGTGCTCGTAAGGACTACGACACCCAGTATATGGGTGACGACGAAGGTAGCCGAGTTACCTTCGGAGACCTTATCCGTGAGCAGATGCGAGGTGGTGACAAGGAGTAATTTCTAGTTACCGCGCCATCAGCGCTGAAAGGACCGGGGGAAACTCCGGTCCTTTTTTTTGCGGCAAATCTCTCAACCCCCTTCATGCGAGAAGGCCCGCCTAGCGAATCCCAACGATATATGCAACCCACACCTGGCAACTCTCTCCCTTCGTACGCCGGTGAAACACGCCGCTACCGCGTCCGTTTCGACCCGTCCCTTCCCAGTATACAACGCTATCCTTGAAGCCAGCGTCCTCCATGGCATCGCGAATCTCCGGGATGCTGTACATTCTCCAGTCGTATGAAAAAGCCCGATTGCGTGGTCTTTCGCCGCGGCGATGAAACGAGAGATGGAAGCGACTCTTGTTCGTTATCGGATCAAATTCCGACTGCTCAAAGAAATACTTCATTCCGGGGAGGCTTTTGGTATCCACACTTGGATAGGCATGATGAGGCCCTCCAAAAATATCGACAACGAATATTCCCCCCGTCTTAAGTCGTTCGCGACATCGTCGGAAGTAATTTACGAGAGACTTCCGACGATGAAAAATGAAATAACTAAAATTGAAGGCACAGATCAC
>OMII01000152.1 GCA_900299055.1 Pseudomonadota bacterium
CGATATAGTAGAGCTGGGAGACGTTGAGATTCGAGTGGAGTTCGATGGCGAGTTGCTTGAGCTTACCTCAACAGTGGCACCTGCACTTGAGGGTTCGCTCGGTGAGGTAATCGCCAAAAAAGTAGAGCAGTTTAGGATTGAGCGACACCTGCCCGCGATGTGGCGTCTATGTTTGGGAGTGGGAGTTATTGGCTTTGTGGCCTTCGTAGTCTACCCGCTTGGCTCTAACGATTTACGCTCGTGGAATAGTGGACCGATATCGAACTCGCATAAATTAATCGAATCGGATTGTCAGAAGTGCCACGTGGAACCATTTACGAGGGTCCAAGATCGAGAGTGTCTGAGCTGCCACGAGATGACAAAGCACGCGCAGCGCTTCGATCAATTTACCGCAAAGCATCAGGGATTAGAGATGCGATGCGCTACTTGCCATGCCGAGCATAAGAGTGAGTTGGGGCTGATTAACAAGGAGTCTGACTTCTGCGTCGGCTGCCATGGCTCGATGACAAAGCTTGACCCGCGGGCGGGTGTTTTGGATGTCGCAGCGCTGTCTTCACATCCCCAGTTCCGAGTGTCAGTGCAAGACTCTGCCGGTGTCGAGAAGCGGGTTCCGGTCGATGACAACCTTCAGGCACGAGACCAGACTCAAATTAAGCTTAACCATAAGATACATCTCGAACCCGGCCTGAGAGGCAAAGATGGACCGGTAACCTTGCAGTGCGCTTCGTGCCATCAGATAGATAAAGATTTCAAAACTCTTAAACCTATCTCGTTTGACGCACACTGCCGTGATTGCCACAGCCTTGGCTTCGATGAGCGACTTCCATATGCTGAAGTACCTCATGGCGATTCAGATGCGGTATACCCCGCGCTCTTCACTGAATACACCAAGATGCTGTTGCTCGGGGACGACGAATCCCTGCCGAGTCGCGCAAAGGATCTGCCCCGGCTAATGCCCAACGGGGCTGCGCTTCCGAATCCAACTCCGCGTTCGGGCGATGTGTCCACAGTGGTTCAGAGTGCGCGTGACGCAGAGAAGCAACTTTTTACCCGCACCGGCTGCTTTCTGTGTCACTCATTTTCCGAGAGGCCCGAGCAAGACCGCACGGCGACGAATTCGCGTTACATGGTCAAAAAGCCAGCTATTCCAGGTAGCTGGTATACTCGTGCGAGATTCAGTCACGGGGCGCATGAGGAGTTCTCATGCGAGTCCTGTCACTCCAAGACCCGACAGTCTGTGAAAACCGAAGACTTGCTCATCCCTGGGAAGGAGGAGTGCCTGAAATGCCACGCTGAGGGCGACACGGAAGGTTATGTGCGCTCTGGCTGCGCTGAGTGCCACTCGTATCACGACGCTATTGGAATTCCCGAAGAAAAGAAGCAAAGTATCGACGATTATTTAAGGGGTTTGACGCGGTAAGCGAGCTTTTACCCCTTACCGTTGTAACTCTATTCAGGCTTTGCTGAGCTGTTTATGAAGATGAAAGTAGTACCCACCGCCTGTTTTTTGGTGTCGTTGTCGCTCGCCCTTGGCTGTGGAGGTGGTGGAGGTTCTGGAGGATCGTCGAGTGGAGGTTCAGCAGGGGCTAATTACGGCTGTGATGGTGGATGTGCTAATCAGAGTCTCACCCCAGAGGACGTGACAACGGTGGTCCAGCAAGCAGTTGCGGCCGCTAAAGAGCTGGGAGTGGCAGGCACGTTTGCAGTGGTAGATCGGGTGGGTAACGTCCTTGTCCTCTATCAAATGAGTGGTGCTACGGCCACCGCGGTTGTAAACGGACAGATCGGAGCGTCGGGTGGATTAGAGAATGTGGCAATTCCGTCGACGTTGGCCGCTATTTCAAAAGCTGGCACGGGAGCCTATTTGAGTAGTCAAGGTAATGCATTCTCCACCAGAACTGCCTCGCAGATTATTCAGGAACACTATTTACCGGGCCAGAGTAATCAACCGGGCGGACCACTCTTTGGAGTGCAGTTTTCTCAACTCGCCTGTAGTGATGTGACGCTTGAGGGCGGGCAAGCAGGGCCGCATCCTCTTCCAGTTGGATTGTCTGCCGATCCGGGAGGGTTTCCACTCTACAAGCAGGGGGATCTGGTGGGAGGTATCGGAGTTGAGTTTGACGGACTCTATACCCTTGATCGTGATGTCGGTGATACAGATGATGATCCCGAGGAGCGAGTTGCTCTTGCGGCAAGTATAGGCTTTGAGGCGCCAGCAGAGCGCGTTGGTGACAACATATCGCTTGGTGGTCGATCGGTTCGTTTTTCAGACATCAGCTATTCTGAGATAACACCGCCCGCAGCCCTGGAAGATCTCGATCCGAGTGGCTTTCGCTCGCTAGCTGGATATACCTCCGGTGGAGTGCGTGGAGGAGCAACGTTTGGAACTGGAGAATCAGGCATAGCTAATACCGTCCGAGCAGGGGTTCCGGTCTCAGTTTTGGCGGGTCGCTTTGGGTCTCGTGGTGGCAGAGCGTTGCCCGGTGGTGCGCAGCTCCAGGCCCGGGAAGTTGAGGGATTATTAGACGCAGCAGCGTTGACCGCGCATAGAACCCGCGCGGCGATTCGTAATCCGAAGGATACGGCCGCGCGTGTTTCAGTTTTCATCGTTGATGATCAGGGCACGCCCCTCGGCTTTGTGCGATCGCAGGACGCTCCGGTGTTTGGAATTGATGTGGCGCTCCAGAAAGCCAGAGGTGCGGCGCTCCTCAGCTCATCGGATGCTGCCGGTGTTTTGGGTGGATATGCTGCGGCGTTTTCAGGATTTACCGGAAGAGCTCTCGGTAGTGTAGCCATGTCATCTCGAGCGATCGGGAACTTGGCGCGCCCGTTTACTCCTGATGGGATTGAGGGAACAGGCAACGGGCCTTTTTCGCGACCGTATCCAGGTGGCGGGGGAAGTACGTGGAGTGTATTTAACACGGGGCTATCACTTGATGCTGTTTTTTCCGGAATTGTTTCGTCAGTACAGAATCCAGGCTCTCGTCCGGCGACGTGTGGGCCCTATGGCGCGCGCTTGAGAAATGGTTTGCAGATCTTTGCTGGAGGCGTACCGCTGTATCGAAGTGGAGTGCTTGTAGGTGCGATTGGGGTGAGCGGAGATGGTATTGATCAGGATGATCTCGTAGCGTTCTATTCAGCAAGCCGTCGGGGTCTTGATTACGCTGGTCACGGTGATATTGGCGACGCGACTCTAGGATTTAACGCGCCTAGCGATGTGCGCTCCGATCAAATCGATCTGCCGGAGCCACAGCTTCGTTTGCGATACGTGAACTGCCCAGAGGGGCCATTCATCGGCCAGAACGAGCAGAATGTGTGTGAGTGAGTAATTCATTTGCTCCTGGCCTAAGCACAGGTTCTTTCTCAGGTGCCTGACGCTCTGGAGAGCGTGTCTGGGTAATAATCTGTTGATTGCTGTCTCCAATGAAACAGAGCGACATAGCTTTTAGCCATTCTGTCGCACAATGCATCTTGCTCTGTGATACCCTCCGGTTCTCCAGGCGCATCAGCCGACTTGGAACCATATGGGTAGTGCCTTTCACTCAGTTACTTAATTGCAGAAAGGTTTTTTATGGCAAATGACTTGCTAGAGGTCATGATCCAGCGGACCGCCTGGATGGTGCTCCAGGGGGAGCGCGCTGGACACAAGAACCTGACCGGGTTGAGCCCGAGTCAGCGTGCCCGGTTCTCTGAGTTAACTATCGACGCGGTGAAGAACGATCCGTTCTGCCGCGTCGAGGAGACCTTCGGGGAGTATCTGCAGGGGCAGAACTGTCCCCCGGACCTCTACGGGGTCATTGTCTGGCTCAGCGCTTTTTCCGTGCCGGGTCAGGACCCGGAGCGGGTGAGTGCGTTGATGGATGTGGTTCTGAGCCGTCTCGGGTTCACCGAGGATACGGAACGTCAGAGGCCCATCCCGAGTCAGAATCTGTACTGGCTCGAGACCCTCGTTGAGGCGTTCCTGGTCATCGCCCCGCAGCTGCCGCGATCCTTCACCACGAGGCTGCGGCGCATTCAGGTCAGCTGTGAAAAGCTGATTCAGGGTGTGTGATCAGGGGTTGGGAGCAGCGACGTACAGTCCTGCCCTCGCGGAGGTTTTTCTCGTGAAGGCACTCCCAACCTACCTCTTGTTTCTCGCCCGCTTCGTGTTTTTGGACCTGTTGCAGGTGCTGTGGAGAGGCTTTCAACAAAAGTAGCACGACACTGACCGATGTAGCACTTGTTGCTCCCTGCGACTCTCGTATCGGGTTGCGTCTTGGTTTCTGCGATGTGTGGGAACTATTAGCTGGTGTTCTATAGGAGAAACGTGGGCGACGCGGAGTAGTCGTTGTGGTGCGCCATATA
>OMII01000153.1 GCA_900299055.1 Pseudomonadota bacterium
CTGTCCTGCGATAGGGTGTACGGCAGGGTTGAAGACTTGGTCTCGACAGGGGTTTGAAGCGAGAGCGTTGGCGTGCTAGGCTCTCCGACCTAAGTTAAACTCGAATGTCCTGTTCGCCCGTGGTGCAATGGCAGCACGTCAGGTTCTGACCCTGAAAATCGAGGTTCGAGTCCTTGCGGGCGAACCATCTTCCACCTCATGTAGTAGTGTGCGTGTCATAGACTCGCTCCGCAGTTATATGACGGCGGTTGTGTGACGGGACGTGTTGTAATGAAAGACATTCTCACAGATAACGTCGAGGACTCCCAAGCGAGCTCTCAAACTTCCGTAACGTTCAGCCAGAAAGGCACTGTGGGAGTGAACAGCCCCACCTTGTTGCTGGTGGCAGGGGTGCTTCTTTCGTCAGCTGGGTGTTCCCGGCTACCAAGTGCGAATAGCTCCCCGAGCTTTAGTAACACGATACAAACAGACGTCGCCAATTCATCTCGCGGTACTTTTTCATCGGATACAGCCAAGACGTCAAAGTCGCTACACCATTTTCTGGTGGGACAGTTAGCTCTCGGCGACGAGGACTTCGAGGGGGCTCTTAAAAACTTCGAGCAGGCGGATGCTCTCACTGATGAGCCGTCTGCTCTGATTCACACAAAAATGGCTGACCTTTACCTGAGGTTTGGACAACTAGACAAAGCGCGGCTCTCAGCAGAAAAAGCCATGGCTGAGGATCCGACCGAGCCGTATGTGCGGATGTTGTACGCGGGGGTGCTTGAGGGACTCGGCAAGGATGTTGAGGCGGAGCCAATCTATCGCGATTTGGTTCGTGATTTTCCGCAGAAAGTTGATGGATATCTGCTTCTGTCGAACCTCTATGTAAAAGAGAAGAAATTTGACGTAGCGGCAGAGACGCTCGTGAAGCTGATAAAGAATGTTCCTCAGGAACCAATGGGTCACTTTTACCTGGGGAAGGTCTACGAGCTGTCGGAGAAGTTTGATAAAGCAGAGATCGAATACGAGTGGGTATTTAAGAGGGATCCAAACCTATCTAATGCATCAACTGAGCTGTTGCGTGTCTTGGTGCGAGAAAAGAAAAACGTCAAGGCTAAAGCGATCTGTGACCAAATACTCGCTAAAGATCCCAACAATGCGCTCGCACGCAAAGTGCTCAGCCATTTAATGTTGGGCGAGAGTAAGCTTGATGATGCACTGCGACATCTCCAGGTGCTTGAGGGAATTGAGGTCGATCCATCTGAAACCCGCTTCAAAGTTGCTCTTATCCAGATAGAGAAACAGAACTTTCGCGAGGCAGTTCGTGAGCTGAGCCTTGTGCTTGCCAGTAATCCACGCCACGCGGAGGCTCGCTATTATCTGGCGTCGATTTATGCCGGTACGGGTAAATCAAAAGAAGCGATTGAAGAGCTCGACGAAATTGACGACGAAAGTCCGATGTACGTAAAAGCGAGAACCTTTGCCGCCTTTATCCACCGGCAAAATGATGATCTGAGCGATGCGCTCAGTTCAGTAGATGAGGCTCTGGAGGTCGAGCCGACGAATCTTTCGCTCGTCCTCTATCGAGTTATGGTTTTGCGAGACCTTGAGGAAAATAAAGAGGCCGAGAAACAGCTGCGAGTAGCGTTAGAGCAGCACCCGAGAGAGGAGCGATTGCTATTCAATCTTGGGGTGGTCTTGTACGATCGTGGCAAGCCAGAAGAGGCGATGCGGGTAATGGAGGAAGTAGTAGCGCTTAATCCGCGTAATGCTGATGCGCTTAACTACATAGCCTACGCCCTCGCAGAGCAGGGCAAGGATCTCGATCGTGCTGATACTTTAATACAGCAGGCGCTTTCCCTGCGTCCCTCAGAGGGCTACTACCTTGACACCCTCGGTTATCTTCAATGGAAGAGGGGAAAGCTTCAAGAAGCTAGGGAAACTCTCTCAAGAGCGGTGAGCACTGCAAGTGACGATGGTGTGATAGTAGAGCACTACGTAGAGGTTCTCTTGCAGCTCGGGGATGAGCGGCAGGCGGTGTCAGCAATGAAGACATTTATCGATCAGATCTCCGAGGATTCACACGAACGTGACCGAGACAAGAGAGGTGCGGCGGAGAGATTGCAGAAAAAGCTCAAAGAGTTATTGAAGCGACGTCCTGAACTGAGTGCGGTAGAAAAAATGAGAACAACGCCGACGGCGCAGGTAGAAAAGCCTGCCGCGGGCCGAGACGCGCTGCAGGAGATGCATGAACTCATGGGCGCCTCATGAGAAAACATATTATTTCGCTCGCGCTCTGGCTCAGTGTGGCTGGTTGCGCACAGCTTCCGACATTTCAGCCGTCAGGAGAGCAGCAGGCTTCTCAGGATGCTTCCAGGATATGCCAATCTCTCGTGACTCACACCAGCACCGCGCACTCTGCGCGCGCCCTTGTTCACGCAACAGTGCGATCAGGAAGGGAGTCGGCTTCGTTTCGTTACGCTGTTGTGATGAAAGAGTCGCGGAAAATGCGCATCGATCTTTTACCTCTCGAGGGAGCTTATACGCTCGGTCTCCTGGTTGTGACTCCTGATGGAGGCACCCTTATTGACACAACCAATAAGACATTCTCGACGGAGAGAGATGCTGAAAAGCTAACTAGAGAATTTGTCGGACTGCCCGGATTGTCGCCAGAGGTTGTCCTCGCTCTGCTCACTGGAAGACTTCCACTTTTATCGTGCTCCTCGCCTCAAGTATTCAAGACTAGAGAAGGTACGGTCATGCTTCGAGAAGATTCCAGTCGAATCGTGTGGGATATTAATCAGGATTCGGAAACTATTCGAGGGGCGCAGATTTTGGATGCGGCGGGAGAGAAGATCGAGGCCGTGGCGCTTGTAGAAGTCGGAGAGGGGGGCCTACCACTGGTGCGGTTTTCAGTATTCAGCCCCACCTCGGCATCTGCTGAGATGACGGTCCAAAGGCTGACGCTGAATAAAGATATTCCGGAGGATCTTTTTAGGGTAGCGGCTCCGGCCGACTACACACTCCGCTGATAGGATAGTTACTTGTGACCAAGCGCTGAGCGAATCGGGGCGCTCGTCACCTCGTCTTCGATGCGGGTCAAATTGAAGTCTTGTGCCGGTGAGAGCACGAGAGGAACCATCTCTTTGGTGACCGAGCTTGTATCAAGCCCAAAGCTCTTTTCTTCGGTCAAACTCGCCTTTCGCAGAAGAAAGTACCCCTCCATGGTAAGCTTATCGAACCATGGCAAATCACTCTCGTGTGAGAGTTCTTTGTGCAGCACGACAAACCGAACATCACCAGCTACGCCAGTTGTGCGTAGAGACTCGTAGCGGCTGAGAGGATCAACCTCGCCTCGTCCGGACATCTCCTCAAGTACACGCTTGAAGAAGAGGTTAACTCGGGGCTCCACTCGAAAGCCGAGATTGAAGTCGATACGAAAAACCTTATTAGGCACCAGCGTCGTGACCTCATATTCAGTGGTATACGGGACGTCGAGCACATTGACGTGCAGAAACCAGTAAACATCAGCGCGTTTTGGATGAAGGTGAAAAAGCGAGTAAATGATTTTACTCTCGATCAACTTAGGGAAGGGAGCCCCTGTCATGTATACGAGGTGCGTGGCGTATTTGGGGACACTTTCATCGCGACTGAGAAGATCGATAGAAGGTAAATGCTGCGGCAGTGATTCGTAGTCAGTGTACGCCATTTTAAGGCGAGAGCCGCTGTTCCACAGAAACATCACAGTGGCGACACCGGAGGCGATCAGGAGTGTGACCCATCCTCCGTGATGCAGCTTCATTAAATTGGCAAAGAGAAAGCTCCCTTCGAGAGAGAGATAGACCAGAAGGTATGCACCGACGACGACCTTGGGAATGTGCCGTCGGAGAAGGTAGTTAGAAAATAGGATCGTCGTCATCAACATTGTGAGCGTTATGGCGAGACCATAAGCCGCTTCCATGTTGGAAGATTCGCGAAAGTGAAGAACAACGAGAACGCATCCGATGAATAAAAGAAGGTTAACCGTCGGAACATAGATCTGTCCTTTGAGTTCTGACGGGTAGACGACGCGAGCTTTTGGAATGACGGAGAGCCGCATCGCTTCTGTGGCTAGTGTGAAAGAGCCGCTGATAAGCGCTTGGCTTCTCGGCCATCTCGGGGAATCTCTGGCAGATCGCAATCCTTTTTTTGAGATCATGCCAACCTGGTTCCTTCTTCCTGGCATCACGATAGCTACACTCGCCACTATCA
>OMII01000154.1 GCA_900299055.1 Pseudomonadota bacterium
GAGCCAGGGCTTGACGGGGCCCGAGGAGAAGAGGAAGCGAGTTGAGGCATATCGCGCGACTACCGAGATATTACACGCAGTAATTAACAATTCAGCCGATTTTTATGGCTCTCACCGACCAAACGGGAATCCACCACTGGTGTGCATTCCCGTGCCAAAAATCAACGACGTCGACACTCGACATATCGACAAGCGAAAAACTGGCGAGCTCGCAGTAGCTCTCTTTGATTGGCTTCTGTACGGCAACCGAGAACATCCACTACTACACTCAAAGACTCTGCCGTCAAACAAAGAGTCTCTTGCAAGACAATACACAAAGCAGCTCTCGGAGAAGAAACAAACCTTAAAGACCCTCGAAGATCGAGCGGCGCTCTCGCACAGCTCTAGCCGCGAGCGAAAACGTGCCACACGTGACGTACGGCGTCTTGAGGCAAGTATTGAAAGACTCGAGGTCAAGCTCGAGGACCTACATCGCGAGCGCGCGAGCATCACGCCGATAATACGACAGATTGAGTCAGGGCAGCTAATGGGTGCCGGGCTACGCCAGTTTCGTGCTCAAATCGCCAAAGCGGAAGAGCAGGGTGCCAGAATCGTATTCTCCTTCATGGGCGGCGCCCCCTCCGACCGACCTGGGTCGATCTTAGATTTTCTCGACCAAGCGGCTAACCCATCTCGCTCACTTGCGCGCAACAGAGCTGTCACCCTGCTTAATCAGAGCTCTATGCTGCTCAACGATGATGCGCTCGGTCGAGTTCGATCGGGAAGAATTGAGTCTTCTAAAAGCGTCACAGAGCGAAGTGTTCGCAAGTTCGCAGTAGAACCAGACGAGATCAACGTTAGCGCGAGGTATGTAATTTCGGGCATTCTTCCAAAGAAAGAGGACCCAAAGCTCACTACACTGCTGGATGCGATTACCACATACGCACCACCACCTGGGGTTCAAACGGTACGCGACCTCACCGCCTTAGTGCAGAAAGCCTCGGGCAAAGTAAATCCACAAGCAGGAGACTACCTCGAGTATACCTTCGAGCGTCTTCCGAGTATGTCGCAAGATCAGCTGTTTGTGCTGCTAGGAAGGCTCCACGAGCTCGGCGTCTCAAAGGTTCCCCCAAGAGTACAGGACCTCTCGCGTGATCGGTTTAAGCACCCAGTTGATATTCTTCCATCGTTTCGCATTTATTCGGCGCATTATCGCCCCAACAAACTCGGGCCACCGCCAGAGATATTCTCTGATCGCGCGACCTTTGCTGATTACCTCAACTCTGGCATCGACGCCCTCGGCATGGCCCCAGAAGTGCGCCAGATAGAGAAGCTGCTATGCGAGCGGGGAATCGTTGCCATCGTCGACGGCACAAACTACCACCCCGAGCTCAACGCCGAGATCGGCGTGACAGGCGACAAACTCGAGAAAGATGACGCTGAGCGCACTACTGAAGTGTGGGGCGACTATGTGCGCCCGTCCGAGCGAGTGATTCGAGGACTCTCCTTGCGTCTTGTGGAGGGCGACGTCGCCCTCGAACTGCAGAACTCTTCACTTATGGGAATCGCCAAGCCTGACAAAGTGAGTCAGGTGATGCAGAAGATCATAAAGAAATTCTACGGAATAGATATCGACATTAATCCGGACCTCTCCTCGATTAACCAGGTGCTGGCTGATCTTAAGTTGCACGACGACAAAACTGTTCTGGTTGTTGATGCCCGGTCTATCACCGATATGGAGCAGTACCGTGAATTCCTGTCGCTCCTAGAGCGCTACCAGATCAAGATTATTCTGCGTACACGGGAGCCCTTCCCGGGGGTTCCGCAGGTAAACATTCAACCGTTCCTAGAGGACACAGTACCAGACCGAATCATGCAGGAGTCAGATCGTCTACAGAATAAGCTGGGACTCTCAGAGCCAATTGATCGCTCTGTCGTTGAGTTCGCAACCCGACAGGTGCAACGCTGTCGACAACCTCAAGCCGATCCTCTCAACCTTACGCTACAAGTGCTTCACGGGGCAGCCGCGCACGCACGGCTACACCCAGACAAGAAGGTCACCGAGCAGGATGTTGTCGGAGCGCTATCACCGATCTTTCACCTGCCAGATGGGGAGCAGATGCGACTTCGAATCGACGCGATCGATTCATTTATTAAGCGAGCTCCTTTGCTCGTCCTTGGGCAAGAGCGTGCGATTAAAAGCATTGGAGATAAAGTAAAGAATCATATTCTCGGTTGGCGTGATCCTACGCGTCCACTCACGCTCCTCATTCCAGGGCCTACAGGCGTCGGAAAAACGGAGCTTATGATGTGCATGGCGCGCGTATGCGATATACCATTTTTCATGATCGAAGGTGCTGAGTACTCTGAGGAACATAAAGTCTCGGGGCTTGTAGGGTCACCTTCAGGTTATGTCGGCCCTGACGAAGGCATCCTCTTCACATTCCTCAAAGAGAACACGATGGGACTCGTCTTCATCGATGAGATTGAAAAGATGCACCCAAGCGTCTACCAGGCGCTGATGAACTTCTTTGACAAAGCCACACTTACTGCCGGAAACGGCAAGACAGTATCTCGTCCTGGGTTTGTCATCGTCGGCGCGTCGAACGCGGGAGCCGACAGACTAACCGCGGGCCAGGATGCTCGTGAAGTCAAAGATATCCTCTCAGAAGCGTTTGTCGATCGGTTTGGACGCCCGAGACCTGAGCTCGTACGGCGCTTTGACACGATCGTAATGCCGGCCATCGAGGAGGAGGCGTTTAAGAGGATCCTTAGCACCAGTATTGATGCCATCGGCAGCAGGCCAGGATTCGTCAACGCCAATCTGAGGCTGGTCGCCTTTGATGATGCCGCGGTTGAACTTCTCTACAACAAGTCACGCCAGGTCTGTGAGTATAGCGAGCGCTCTAAGGAGCCAGGCATGGGATTTCGAGCTGCTGTTGGGACGTCGGAGAAATCTGGTCTGTACTACGATATGCGGCACGTAAGCCGGGCGCTCGACGAACTGGCTGGAGAATCTCTCCGTGATTTAGCTATCGAGCAGTATCGAAGCGGTCGCCACGCGGTCAGAGGAACTGCGATGCCCGTTCGACTCGTTGGTGATCTAAAGACACAGCGCATCGAGCTGGTGCCGGTTGTCTCGTAGAGGCGACGATCAGAGGCGCGCTACGCTTAGAAACATCTGGGTTCAGCCGGGAAGTTAGGCTTTTCAAAAAATGGTCGACAGGCTCGGCATTGGGCCTGGCATCCCGTGTCTGAGGTTCCGCAACAGGCCTCGCACGACTGTTCGCGCGCGCATCGGTTGCCTCGCTTGCAACTGGGAGTGACTCCTGCTGCGTTGCAATCTTTCGGAACTTCCCGAACACAATTCCAATTAAACGTTCCAACTCCCTCCCACATCGCCTTACAGGCTGAACACTGATTGGAGCAGGTGACTAAGTCATCGAACTGGCAGCATCCTGGCCACGACGTACTACAATCTCCGGTCTGAGCACATGACAAGCCCTGCATACACCAAGAACGCTGCTCTGGGTCTGCTTTCTTGAAGCAGTCCTGCGGTTTTGTGCCAGCAGAGGCCACTGACACACTGGTGAGAATACAGAAGCCAACAATAAGCGTTGCGATACGCGCGCGGAGCACTGCGAGTGTCGGAATATGCATGGGACCCCTACGAGTTACCTTAACTTACCCACCCTAGTAACGGCAGGTTTGCTGCACTCCTTGAGTGCATTTTTCAATCTTTTTCAACTACCCGAAATTGCTTGGGCTCTTGGGAGTAGGCGTGGCGCCTCCAGAGAGCTAGCCCAGCCCAACATCGAGCATCATCATGATGACAAAGCCACCAATGAATCCCAGGGTCGCCACGTCCGTCGAGCGCTCAAGTTGGGTCTCGGGTACCACTTCTTCGATAACCACGTAGATCATGGCTCCTGCTGCAAACGCCAACGCGTACGGCAGGAGTGGTTGCATCTGCATCACCGCCATCGCACCCACTACGCCCGCCACAGGCTCTACCAGCGCGGAGAGCTGCCCGTACCAGAAACTACGCGCCCGCGACATTCCGTTTCGCCGGAGTGGGAAGGCAACTGCCAGCCCCTCCGGAAAGTTCTGCAATCCAATACCCACTGCCAGCATCACGGCCCCAGCGATCGAGGCCGCTGGAACGCCTGCGGCTGCCCCTCCAAAGAGCACACCTACTGCCAGCCCCTCGGGTATATTGTGCAGCGTGATCGCCAACACCAGGAGGGTCGTGCGATGCCAGTTGGTGGATACCCCTTCAGCCTTATTACTAGGAAAATTGAGGTGCAGGTGGGGAAGACATTGGTCAAGAGCGTACAGAAAAAGCGCCCCCAGGAGAAAGCCGATCGCTGCCGGCATAGCCTTGGTCAATCCACTCCCAGCGCTCATTTCGATGGCAGGCGAGAGGAGCGACCAGAAGCTAGCCGCTATCATCACCCCTCCGGTAAAACCGAGCATTCCATCGAGAACGCGCCGATTGAGCTCCTTGAAAAGAAATACAAGCCCTGCTCCAAGCGCTGTCAAAAACCAGGTAAAGAGCGTCGCCAGGAGAGCGCCAACGACAGGATTGATGTGCTCAAAAAATGTGATTACCGACTGCATATGCCCCCCGTGAACAGCGTGCGTTTTCCAACTCTACTCGCTCTCCAACTCTCTTTTGTAATGATATCGAACCTCTACATCACACCACGCAGCTTCGAACTATAGCTCCCTCTCGTGGTCACTGCCATCACTAACTACCGAGGTCGGGGGCTCTCAGATGAACAGACAGTCCGATGTGAGCTATCGAGCGTGCTCAAAAAGCCTCGCATGGGGCCCCGCTCAAACAAACGGCCTCGGCGTCCGGGTGAAAGCATCCGAAAAATCTTTGCCTCGGTTATTGCGTAAGCTGCCTTTTTGCTTCATATACAACTTGCGTTCGCTTTTATAGGAGAGCAAAAAAGAAATTGAGCGGAGAAGAACTACACAAGCCGGAACACTCTAAGCCCCGCTTCGCGGCATCTCGGGTTCCAGCTTGGATCGCTCAGTCGACGTACGCGGTAACCCAGCCGGCTGCCTATCCACACCTCCTAGGTTTGACGGGCCCACCACCACCGCCGCCAGTGCAACGCAGCGAGCAAACCCGGCTGCACCCACTACCAGTTACTGACTCCAAATCGACTACTCCATGTAAAATCTGCTCTGCTGGGCAATACGAGGAGATTGCTGTAGCCCCAAGAGTTGGTGGCGTGGCACCGAACGCCGAACCGGTTACGTTTCACCGCCAAAGCCTGCGGGGGCTGATGCAGGCGGGAGATCCAGACGCGGTTTTTGATCGCTACTACGAAGCCTACAGCCGCTGCTTCCCAGATCCTAACGAAGTCGAGGATAAGAACAACCTTCGAGAGCTCCTTGAAGTAGGTAAAGGCGACTGGGACATAAGTGTACTCACCCGCGGAGAAAGTATAGTTGCTGGCTACCATACCAAACTAGCCAAGATTACCTCTCACGACCTAGGGCTCTTTAGCGTGGGCGACTACCTTTGGACCGATAAACAGATGCGAGGGCTTGGCTTAGGTGAGCTTCTCTACAGTCGAACCATGGACTTGAGACGCTCGCAGGGAGCACAGGGGCACTTTGGAGAGATTCGAGACGTTTTACTCCTTCCGGCGATGGAGTTGTATCGAGACAAACTAAGCGGCACCACGAGTAAGCAGCGCATAGGCTTTTGGCAAAAACAGGAGCGCCAGACACTTGATGCGCCATGGCTCCAGCCCGCCCTTAGCGAAGGCAAGAAAGAGATTGATTTCTATATGCTCACGGTGAGCCCGCTGACGAGCTCCTGTCCACAAGCGTTTCCGCGCGAAGCCTACCTTGAGTTGTGGGCACGCTTCTATCCACTCCACAAAACAAGCGCAACGTTCCAACGCTTACAGCAACTAACTGAAGACACCCCGCTGGTAGGCCTAATCCCCATCTCGACCTGCCGGACGTTTATCCGAGAAGCTCGCGAGACAGGCTGGTAGCCTTGCGCTACGTACCACTCTAGCTGGGGGTTTGCCTGACGATGTAAACCCGCTACCCTGGTCGGGCCATGCGTACCTCACGAGCTCCCAAGCTACCTTCTACACTTTTCTGCGTGCTCAGCTTGGCACTAGCCTCATGCTCATCTCAGACATCGACGGAGCCCATTCCGGAGAAGCCATTCTGGTCTATCGATATCGTCTCAGGCGCGTCACCGTTTTCGATGACGCCACTTCAACCCAAAAAGAGCCCACTCTTTTCCCGAAACGCCATCTCCGCGCCCGCCACTTCTTTTGTGGCAGATCCTTTCATCACACAGCACGGCGACTCATGGCAGCTATTCTTTGAGCTGTTTAACACCGAGACAAATCGTGGTGAAATTGGGGTTGCTGAGAGCACCAATCTAATCGACTGGCGATATCGAGGCGTCGCATTATCCGAGCCCTTTCACCTCTCCTATCCATTCGTGTTTAGCGCAGAAAACGAGATCTTCATGATCCCCGAAACCAAACAGGCTGGCACCGTGCGGCTCTATCGAGCCACTTCGTACCCGCTTAGATGGACACTTCACAAAACGTTACTAAAGGGACAGTACACCGACTCGTCGCCGATATACTGGGGTGGCCGCTGGTGGATCTTTACCTGCTCCTCACCCTATTCGCTCTCCATCTTCTTTGCCGACACTCTTACGGGCCCATGGAAGGCGCACAGCCGCAACCCAATATACGTTGATGCTCCAGACAGAGCGCGCCCAGCAGGACGGCCGATCATCATCGGCGACACAATCTATCGTTTCGTCCAGGACAATCGTGAAGGATATGGCAAACGGGTGCGCGCCATGCGCGTAACAGCCCTCTCACCGACAACTTTCAGCGAACACATTGCTGCTCCCGATCCTCTTTTTCAATCAGGGGGCTCTGCGTGGAACTCAAACGGTATGCACCACGTTTCTCCGATGCAGCGTCCTGATGGTTCGTGGGTGGCAGCAGTTGATGGAAGTGGCAATTAGATCCGAACGTTGACTCGAAGCGCCCCAGGGATTGAAGTCTCGCTTCCCGCGGTTCGTGCAAAGACAGTCAACCGCTTTGCCTTAATGTTTTTGGTGCGCAGAGTATAGCTATACGCCCCCTTACTATCTGTCATCACAAGCACCGTTTTTGAGTTAATCTGCAACTGCACCACTTCGCCCGCTATTGGTTTTGCAGAGGCTGAAATCAATTTTCCCGCAAATTTGAGAAGTTTGCCGTCCTTACTGCGGTGACGCTGCAAGCTCAGCGTAGCGTTGGTTAGATTCGGTCGAAGCATCGCCTCGTTGACACATTTGCCCATCACGGCCAGGTGCTTATTAATCTGGCTCATACTGAAGGCTGAAAAATAGCCATTTGTGTTGACGATTGGTGACATGACGCTACCGTAATCAGTCGTATCGTGTTGAGCACCCAAACTATGCCCAACTTCGTGCGCGAAAATGCCAACCGTTAAATCTCGACCTAATGCTTGTGTCAGCCCGTAGGCGCTCGCCGGAGCCCAACACACGGCACCGACGTACGACAAACCAACTATCGAACCATCAAGGTCTTTCCCGGTGAAAAAATGCTTGAGATCAACGTCATCATGAAACGTTAGGGGAGCAAAAGAGAGGTTACCTGCGTTATCCGGATTATTGGCGAATGCGGCAAGCAACTTACTTGAATCAGTCATGACATATGGAGACTCACCAGTATAGACGTGCTGTCGAACGATACCGAATCGAATCCCTAGATACTTGTCATAGATCGCCTCGGCAGCGTTTATGATAGCAGCAATCTCCACATTACTGTTTTCACCAAACTTAGCGTACCATTCTGCGTCAGCATCTGTGCTCAAGGTGACTACTCGATATGTCTCCGATCCACTGGCCGTCACTCGCTGCGTCGAGGGGTTCGATCTCTTGGCTTCCGCTTGATGCGACGAACCACACGTTTTGCCGTGCATCGCTGAATGTGGCTTACTCATCACATGAGCTTGCGTTACATCGCGCGAGTCCATGTTGACGTGAATCGTATATACTCGCTGACGATGCCCGGTAGTTCCGTGCACAGGAGACTGAAACTGAATTCGAGCTAGGTTATCTATCACGGCTACCGCTGCAGGAATCGTAGTCGACTCCCGCGCCATACCTAGGATCGAGGCACTACCACGTAGCAACACCGGCACCTTCAGATCGGGCTCGCAGCGTCCTGAGGCTCTCACAAAACACGCCTGAGCGCTCGGAAGCTTGCGCTGGTTGAGCATCACATGCACTGTGCCTAGTCCGCGCACATGTGAGAGCTCTATCACAATCGGCTCAAAGGTCGCCCCTAACCGCGCCGGAGTTCGCACCTGCTCTTGCAATGCAACTTGCGAAAGTTTGGCCTGCGCTTTGAATTGGGGTGTGGCGGTGGCGAGGCGGGAGAACCCACCAGTAAGAACTGCGACCACTAAAAACTGCCCCATACGCATATTCCCATATCAGCCCATCACGATAAGGTGCTTCCGAGACTCTGCGGTCCATGCGTCCACTTGCGACAAATCCCCACAAAATCAGGCACATATAAGGGATTGCTCAAAACAACCCTACCGGCCGTTCCTTAAGAACCGGGAGTGTGGGAGCCTGCCGCGAGACCACCAGTGCCATCTTTTCTGTACCGGCGAAGCCACTCTCAACAGCTGTAAGAGGGGCTTCGGGGGTAAACAGAAAGGAAGGTTTTACCATGTTGTTTTCCCGTCTCGGTACGTTTGATCCAGTTCACCCGTTTGTGTTCTGGGGGCTCGTAGTCGGTGCGTCCGCGCTCGCACTCCTGAGTTTCAGGAGGTCTCGAGAAACGCGGACTGCGCTTGGCCGTTGGGGGCTTCATGCGGTCGCAGTACTGCTTGGAGCCGCCGCCGCTGGTGTCGTGGTCCTCTCACATCATGTGCGGGAGGACCAGGTCGGTATCGCCAGAAGTGCCGTGCTTAAAACCGGCGTGCACGTTTGGCCGAAGGAGGCTTCGGTCCGAGTCGCTCGGGTCGGAGCATTCACAATCCCGTATCCGAACGAGAGGCTCTACCTCCTCGTCGAGTATCGGATTGCCAACCCGGAGCAGCTTGTAGCTCTTCACGAGGAGCTGCGAGCAATCCAAACGGGCCTGCGACGAGACTTCTTCCGGGAGTCTGTTGTGGGCGAGGAGAGTTGGAGAGGGTCTGAAGACGCGCTTGCTGTGTTTTTGCAAAAGCGTCTTCGTGGCCGCCTGCCCAGCAATCCAACACCCCCGGGCCACCTAGAGTACTCTCTGGAACCGGTACTCGGTGCCATGAGAGAGCTTGGTATTCGGGGTGAGGTCTTTCTGGTCAAGAAGGACCTGCTCAGGTCGACGTAGGAGTGTGATAAGGGGAACGGAGTCCCCTCACTCTCTTTGAGTTTGCGGTTCTCCTTCTGTACCCCACTCTTTTATCGCAGGCATCACGTACACTCAGAAGATCGATTGAACGAGCCATCCAACAGCTCGAAATGGGAATCCAACGACATCCGCAATCCCCTGCCACACGCCAACACCCTCTCGTCCTTCTAGTTGCCCCTGGAAAGGCTCTCCCTGATGCACATCTTCCGGAGGCTGTTGCCGCCGAGATTCTAGCCGCAGCATTCCTCGGGGACTCGCCTTATCATCAGAAACACTATCCTCGGGAAACGGCGATGGCTCACTGGTATCAGGCATGAGCGGAGCCGTCGGCGCTCGACATGACGCAGTAGTAGTGATGGCGAGCAGGAGGATAAAGAACCTCAGCACTCGACGCGTTGTGTGGAGCCTTGGGGGAAAAGCCATATCAGAGCATCCCGTCAGCTGCACCGCGCTGGTATGCGGCGCGCCACACTACGGCCCAATCACTCAAATCGCAAAGCCTCGAGGGTCTCTACTCGAGAGGCGCGCCACGCGGGCACAACACCGAATACGACTCCAACCACCAATGCAAGGCAGAAGGCTGGCACTACGATCCAGAGCGGAGCCCTCATATCAAATGATGGGAACACATAATGAAGGATATACGTGATAACAACCGACCCACCTACTCCTACTCCACCGCTAAGAAGCGCCAGCCCAGCGGCCTCAGCCAGAAATTGCCACAAAATATCGCGTCGGCGAGCTCCTACTGCTCTACGAATTCCTATCTCCTGGGTACGCTCTACAACTGAGACCCACATTATGTTCATAATACCGATTCCTCCAACGAGCATGGAGATAGCTGCGATTGCACCAAGCACATAGGTAAGCATCGAAAGGATCGTATTAAGACTCTCCATCATTGAAACCTGCGTGATAACGGTGAAGTCCTCTTCGCCGTCACGACGCTCTTTCAATATCTCTGTAATCTCTGCTACCGCGTCATCGATCCCCACTCGAGATGACGCCTTGGCCCGAATGCCAAACAACTTATCCTCATTGAAGAGCTTGAGCGCCGCCTGTGTTGGGATAAAACCCAACTCATCGAAATTAAGCCCTAGCTTGTCTCCCATCGGGGCTAAGACGCCAATGATTTTGTATTCACTCTCATTGAGTTTAACAGAGCGTCCGATCGGATCTTCGTCACCAAAGAGCTCTTCTACGACGTTGCTCCCCAGCACAACTACTCGCCGTCCATACTCATCTTCTTCGCGTGAGAAATACTCACCTCTTCCGATGACTATCGTGAGGATACTCGGGAATTGCTCATTAGTGCCAAATACCGTGATGTTACTGATGGATTCTGCGTGTCGAACCGACACAGTGCCGAGAATTAGTCCCGATACTGCCTCAAGGTTTAGTGCTTTCTTCTCTATCGCCGCAACATCAGCACTTGTCATTTTGCGCTGAGCTGCACCGACCGGGGGGCCCATATGAGTTTTCTTATCTGACTTGCCCGGTTGCACGACAATCAGGTTCGCGCCCAAAGATTCGAACTCTTTGGACACATAATTCTTGGCACCTTGTCCAACCGATACAAGCAACACCACTGCTCCAACGCCGATGACCATTCCAAGAACCGTCAACGCAGTTCGAAGCTTGCGCGCCAAAAGAGACTCAAGTGAAAGACGAACCGTTTCTCTAGACTGCACGGCTATCCCCGATAAGTGTACCATCTCCCAGTGTAAGCCTACGCCTCGCCCGCTCTGCGATGGAAGGGTCGTGGGTGACCATGACCACTGTTGTGCCCTGTGCGTTGAGAGCCTCAAAGATCGCTAATACCTCGCGCCCACTTTTCGAGTCGAGGTTCCCTGTTGGTTCATCCGCGAAAAGAACTCTGGGCGAGTTAACAAGCGCTCTGGCGATTGCCACCCTTTGACGCTGTCCTCCAGAAAGTTGATTTGGGAGGTGATCCTGACGATCAGAGAGCCCCACGACTCGCAACGCTTCCTGAGCGCGCCGGCGCTGCTCTATCTCACTAATAGCGTTACCGTGACTGGCGGCGTACACCATCGGCATCATCACATTCCGAAGCGCCGACGCTCGAGGAAGAAGATGGAAGCTTTGGAAAACAAACCCCATAAATGTATTACGCAACTTCGCTCGCGCGTCGTCATTGAGATGCTCCGTAGGATCTTCGTGAAGTGAATAGCGCCCCAATGTCGGCCGATCGAGGAGTCCGAGGATGTACAGCAAGGTCGATTTGCCGCTACCCGACGCTCCTGTAATTGCTACGAACTCTCCAGCGTCAATCTGCACAGAGAGATCTCGCAAAGCAAATATCTCCTCATCACCTCGGGTAAATATCTTACTGACGCGTTCGACAGAAAGTAGCGTCATGTGGTCACGAGCGTTTAGGCGTTACCGCAAGCCCATCTTTGAGCTCCGCCTTGTCTGACGGGATCGCGAGCTCGTCTCCAGCGCCAAGTCCAGATACTATTTCCGTCACTGAGAAGCCTGATATCCCAACCATCACCGGCGTTCTCCGCACGCGACCCGACTCTATGCGGTAGACATAGCGCTCTTTTCCTCGCCCAAGAACTGCTTTCGAGAGCGCGGTTATAACATCACTCTTGGTGTCAATCACGATTTCAACATCAGCGGAAGCTCCCGCCGGGAGCAACAAACCTTCACTATCAACGGCAAGCTCAATCTCTGAGGTTCTATCCTGCTCCCGGATAGAGCTCACAAACGGCACTACTTTTCGGACAGTGGCTCGAAACGGCTCTCTGCGAACAGCGAGCACGGTTATTCGAGCCGGAAGCCCCACATGAACCTTTGGAAGGTCGACCTCATCGATCTCCACGCGGACATATCGCGGCTTCGTGTCCACCAACCTAATTGGGGCAAGTGGGATTACGGCCGTTATCTGCGATAGCTGCCCAACTTCGAGGTTCAACTCAGCAACGAGGCCATCAAACGGAGCGCGAATGATGCTCTTATCGTATGCTGTAACCGCGGCGTCATATGCTCCCTGCGCTTGTATGACATTACTACGAGAGGCAGCTTTGCTCTCACTGAGGCGCTGCGAGCGAGTGAGCTCTTCTGCAGCGACATCGAGCCTAGATTTTAGATCTCCGTTCTCCACCTGCGCGAGGATTTGGCCTTGGTGAACGGTCTCCCCTAGGTGCACATTTACTTCACGCACCCTGCCCACAGCGCCAAACGCCAACTCGGCTATTTGCTCTGCCCGCACTGTCCCTGAGCTAACCCCCGTAACAGTTGCCTCGACGGAAGCTCGCGCTACGCGGGCTACGTGCACCTCCGGTGCTTTGCGACACGCACCAGCAGCAATGACCACCGTGCACAACACGCCTAGGAGAGGATAAACACGGCGCTCGCATGCCACCCGAGTCACTCGATACACTTACACACAGGCCTTTACCGCCGAGAGCGCAGCAGCGTAATCAGGCTCATCAGCGATCTCAGAAACGTAATCTACATGAGTGATCTTACCCGATGTGTCAGCGACAAACACCGCTCGAGCGAGCAATCCGAGATCGGGAAGCTCTACGCCGAACTGCTTGCCAAATGAGTGATGCTTAAAGTCGCTTAAGGTGACAACCTTGGAAACACCCTCTGCGCCGCACCAGCGCTTAAACGCAAAAGGTAGGTCGCGACTTACGACAGCAACCACCACCTTGTCCGATAGCGCTGAAGCCTCTTGGTTAAACTTTTTTGTCTCGATCGCACATACAGGCGTATCAATACTCGGGATCGAAACAACTACGAGAACCTTCCCTGCAAAGGTCGCGTTTGTCACATCAGCCATATCAACCCCAGTCAACGTAAACGCGGGGAGTTGGGAACCTTCTTCAAGACAACGGCCCTCAACCTTGAGCGGATTACCCTTCATTGTGATTTTTTCATTATTCTTTGCCATGTGGTGCTCCTTTCAAAATCGGCTCTGTATACTGAGAACGGTGTATTTGTACTATGCGCCACACACTATCACAACACGGTCGCTATTTACGCCCCCAATGCTCTCCAAGCTCTCTCCAGCTTCGCTGCGAGGATGAAATCGTTCTCTGATAAACCGCCAACCGTATGCGTCCACAATGTCAACTTTACACGACACCAAGTGACATAGGCGTCCGGGTGGTGGTCCTCTTGCTCCGCCATGGCCGCTATCAGGGCAAACCAGCGCACCCCTGCCATATAACTTGAGAGTACGTACTCGCGAGTCAGCACTCCATCTTCAACGCACCAGTCGGTCACCGCGGTCAGGAGATTTGAAACCTCAACCTCTGTGAGCGCCGGAGTCCCCGCGGCAACTGGCGAACAACGCTTTGCTATTAATGATTCTTCGAGCTGGCTATTCATGAGTTCACACGCTGAACTAGAAAGTTTCGCAGACGGCCCAATCAGCTATCGTGCGGTTTCATACCACGCGGTCCAATATCGACACATGAGGTCCTCAGTGATGCGGTCAGGATATTTTGATGTAAGCCAAAGGTACAGCCCCTCTCTGGTGGCACCAACTCAAACCCCATCAGACAGCGATGGGCGAGTCAGGAAGGTCGTTTTAAAGAACCTTCCTGTGCGACACTTTGAGAGCAATAAATCTCTCAAAGCTCTCTCGCCTTTACTAACTGTTACTAGCGCGATAGTGATGCGCGCCGTAAAGGGATCAGGCCTGGGTGCTCAAAAAGAGTCCCCGCCATCCCCTCTCCGATGCGCCCAAAGCGGACCTCTACAGTCCGCTGACCAAGGTGCATCAGAAGAAAATACTCAGGAGCGGCGCCCTCCCGGGGGAGGCACGACCAGACTTTTACTACTGCCCCCACCATCAGGATCTCGGCCGACTCTCGCCAGCCAATCCCCGTTGCGAGCCAGCCGCCTAAGAAGGTCAGCCGTGGCGGCGCCTTCCCCAGCTGGATCTCTAACGCCCGTGCATTGGGCGTAAAGGAGAGCTGCAAGCTCCCCTCTTGTAGCGCCAAGGTCACTGAAGCCACGTCTGAATAGAACGGACCCATCGCAGTACACCAACCTCTCAATCTAGTCACTGCCCCTCACACGACGGCAGTGATGTTACCTTTACGACCTACCCGACCCAGATTAAAAAGAGCGCTTTGTCACGAGAAACACGACGCAAGCTGGCAGTTGTGTACCAAAAGCAGTGTGGCTACGTAACCTACCCCCACAACTTTTTCTTCATCATGTCGCGGTTTTATCACCACTTCTCGCTGAGTGAAATTTTTCGACACCGTAAATGAGCTCACGAAACTTTAGCCATGGGGCCGATGCGCCGACTCGTGTTGTATGGACACAATCAAGATCGGTTCAATACATGGCACGCCGAGTCAGACACCGACACCCGAGACGTCTAGGACACCCGCTGCCGACGACCTCAGTGCGTTACAGCCAGCTCCCAATCAATGGGCCCCGCCGGCAAACGCCGCGCGCGACACGGGCCAGAAAGTCAGCGAATGCCACCCCTCAGGCTACGTTGGAGCCACGAAAGTCTCACTAACTTTTATCCTAGCGGCGTAAACAATGACTCACATACCCACCTCAGGATCCACACCAGAGCTTTGCCGAGTCGAGCTTCTTGGCCCTTCAAAGCGCTCACAGAAATCAAATCCTCTGCGTCTGTCGCTTGGTTCGAGGCCAGAGTGGCGTAAGCTGGTACTTGAGCTCCGCATTGGCAGCTCACGCTGCCCTAGCTGGGAGCACGCCAACATCTGCCTCACCGCGATAAAGGACCTTATCAAGCTCAACGAAGGCTTTATGACCGATGCAGTCATTGAGGCGCTTAAAGCTCATATGGATATCGTGTCTTATGAGAAGTTCCGTTCACAGCCGTCTCACTAAGACCACGCCGCCACACAGGTGTTCCCACTAGCAGCACGCGCCATCGACGCCACAGCGATCGGGCGCTAAACAATCTGTAAATACTGGCGACAACGCGATGCTTAACGTACCAAAAGCTCTGGTGACCGAGGTGATAGCATACCGAGTGATTGATTCGCGCTGATACTCCGCCATAACCGGCAGATCACCGTTTGGCATAACACGTACTGTGTGCTGAAAAATGCTCGCAATCTTCGACGCTATCAGTACATGATTAAGGTCGTTAGCCACCCACAATTGGAGCACAGCGTACTCATCACGACGACGCGTACCCCCACAATCGAAAAAATCTTTTGATACGTACCCCACCTCTGTAACGTGGTAATGGGCAGGAACCTTACTTCCATCAGGAAGCAAGAACTCCACTCGAGCATCACCAGCAGCGGACAGTGCGTTTCGAAAATCAGAGAGTCTCATATCGCGTATCCTAAAAATCCTTCACGGCAAAAACAGCTAACAGCGCAAGAGCTATCGCTATAGTAAACGGTCCGCCGACTCGAGCAAAATCGCGTGTCTTGTATCCTCCAGCTCCTGTCACTAGCATATTAGCCCGACAGCTCACCGGCATCATAAATGTCAGCGAACTGCCCAGCGTAACCGCCGTGAGCAGTGCTGCAGGCGATACCCCTCCACGAACACCAAGCTCAAGCGCTATTGGCCCCAAAAAGAGGACGCCCACCGAATTATCAATGAATTGGCTAATTATACTGCCCAGCGCAAGAAATATACCAGCCAACGCAACCGGATGCACCGAACGTGCCACTCCATCAAAGAGCGGCGCAATATTCGCTGCGGCCGCCGCGTGTTCGACCGCGTGACCCAGCGGAATCATCAGCGCTAGCAAGAACACCACACGCCAATCTATTTCGCGATACACCTGCTCCATCGAGATAGCACCTGTGAAAACAACTAATCCCGCCGCGAGGAACGCAGCCTCATGAACCGGCACTCCAGTCAAAAGTGGCAGCGTGATCAGCGTAAGCAGTGCGGTGATAGCGTAGAGTGATTTCCGTGAGAGCTTGGGTGACTGTCGGTGCTCTGACAGCAAGAGAAAGTCTGGATCTTTTGCCAATACCGGCAAAACCTTGCGGGGTCCTTGCACGAGCAGCGCATCACCGTAGAGAAGCGGCAGAGCCGAAGACAGTGAAAGTAACGGCTTTCCATCACGCCACAACGCGAGGACCTGCGAACCGTATTTTTCTCGAAAGTGCAAGTCCGCGAGCGTCTTGCCTATCAATTCCGACCGAGGCGTGAGGATGAGCTCAACGATGCCAACATCATCAGATTCTATCTCTGACGAAGGAGCTTCAGCTTCCAGCGATAGCTCGCTTAAAAACTCTTTTCGGTGTGCCTCTTCTGGCGTTCCGCTGACGAGGTATCGCTCCCCTTCTCTTAAAACGTGATCTGCCGTCAACCGAGGCAACACTGATTCGCCTGCCGGGCTCACGATCGGAACATCAAACCATTCAATAGAGTTATGTGACGTGACTAAACCGAGTATCGATAGCTTGGTATCGTGCGCCAATCGATGAAGCGGCGCTCCTGCCCAACCTCCCGACTGAATTGAAATCGTAAACAGCGTCGAACGCAGCGCCTCGTGCGCGCTCGGCAGCTCACTTACATCAAGATCAACCAGTGGGGAATCCTCTGTGTAGCGTCCTGCGATACAACCAACGATAACATCACCTTTGTGCACCAGCGAATCGAGAAACCAGCTCGGCGGTCGCGACTCCCACGCGTGATCCTGTGAGGCTCTCTCAATAAACAACGGGACAATCCCTGTTGTCCGCAGCAACTCACGGAGTAGCACCATGTGCGTCTCTGTGTGCACCTCCCGGATCTGATATCTTACGATCTGATAGTTGTCGGAAATGCTCGCTACAATTTCCGGCGAAACATCCGCTATGCCCAACCCATGTAAAGCTTGAACTTGATTAAACCTCTCTGGGTTGCCTCGAATCAGCAGCACATCACGCTCGTGCAACTTTTCATCTGCCTTGGGTGAGAGGAGCTTCCGCCCTGCGCGCACTATCGTAACAACCACCCCACCAACAAACGAGCCAAACCGCAGCTCGCCTAAGGTCTTACCGTCGACACGGGAATGCTCTGGTACACGAATCGAAAAAATCCGATCTTGGAGGTGATACAACGTCCGCAGATCCGTAATCCGACGCGTCATGCCGTGAGTTTTTCGAATCGGCAACAGCTTGTAGCCAAACGCCACCATGAACACGATACCGGCAACAAGCGCCGCCACCGCATACGGAAAAAACTCGAAAAAAGAAAAGAGCTCCATTCCTTTATGTCGGAGCAGCTCAGCAGCGAGGATATTGGGAGGTGTTCCGATCAACGTGAGCATACCACCCAGCGTCACACCAAACGCCAACGGCATAAAAAGTCGTGACGGTGGGATATCAGTCTCATGAGCGAGCACTGCTACGGCGGGCATCACAAGCGCTGCGGCCGAGACGTTATTCATAAACGCCGAGAGGATGGCGGAAACAAGCATGATGAGCGCAATGGCACGCCGCTCATTTGTTCCAGAAAACCTCTGGATGAATCGCGCAACCGCGTCACTTACTCCTGTTACCCGCAACGCCGCTGCTACAAACAACGTCGAGACCATGACCACAACAACAGGGGACGAGAATCCAGAAAATGCCTCCTGTGTGGTGACATAGCCACCGAGCATCAAGACCACCACCACTGCCATCGCTGTAACATCAACGGGGATACGCTCAGTGACGAACATCACCACCATGGTGAGAACCACCAACGCTAGTACCCAGGTATGAAGGGGTGTGCCGAGGGCGAGAAAATCCATGATAAGCACCGCTTATGCTGTTGCGTACCTATCCTCAAAGAGTGTCCCTCTTGAGATGACTTTTACCCGCCCATTAGCTGCGAGATGTCGTAAAATCTTAAAGACGGTCTCCGATGAGTCCTCAAGGTTAGCCGCCGCTACCACTCCTTCAAGACTAAGCGGCTCGCGCGCCGCTTTAAGACTGCTCATAACTTTTGACTGGATCTGAAGCACCGTTGCGGCTGCTTTCTTGCCCGCCTCTACCCCTGGCTGGTGATAGGCGTTGACGTTAACCAACGATGCGTAGATACCCACCGCTCGCTCAAACAACGCGATGAGCATTCCAACATAGTACTCATTCACTTCAGGTACAGTTACCGTGATACTCTCTCGCCCCTTTTCGAAGAGGGCTTGCCGAGTTCCAAGATAAAAACCAGTCAGATAATCACCGCTGTAGATTCCAGGCTCAACTTCGACACGCTCTGTCGAGAAATCTCCAAGCGACTCGCGCTGAATTGTGCGCGTTGAGCGATCACGCAACACCTCTATGAACACTGCAAAGAAATTATGCACGCCATCTCGAAGTTGTTGCACGTATGCGTGTTGATCGGTTGAACCCTTGTTGCCGTATACTGCAAGGCCCTGATTAACAACCTTCCCCTCTAGGTCGCGCTCCTTACCCAAGCTCTCCATCACTAGCTGCTGAAGATACTTGCTGAACAGCTCAAGCCGATCCTTGTACGGCAGGACAACCATATCCTTACCGCCTCGACCGCACCCACAGTGGTACCACCCAAGCGCAAGCAGCGCGGCCGGATTACGCTTAGTAACCTCGCCTCGCGTTAATGTATCCATATCGGCAGCGCCCTTGAGAACCGCCTCTATATCAAAGCCCTGCAACGCCATCGGAAGAAGCCCCACCGCACTAAACTCGCTCGTGCGTCCTCCTACCCAATCCCACATCGGAAACCTAGCAAGCCACTTCTCGCTAATCGCCGTCTTATCAAGCTCACTTCCCTCGCCTGTTACCGCCACAAAATAGTCGCGATACTCTAGTCCCGCTGCTTGCCAGGCGGCCTTCGCAACGAGCTGTCCGTTGCGGGTCTCTTTCGTTCCTCCGGACTTTGAGATCACTATCACCAGGGTCGACGACATATCCCGCAGCGCCGCTACCACCTTACCCATGCCGTCGGGATCGGTGTTATCGAAAAACGAGATCGTCATCGGATCAGAAGCGGAACCCAAGGCCTGATTTACAAATTGAGGCCCGAGCGCCGACCCCCCAATCCCAACCACCAAAATATGGGTAAACTTTCCGCCCGCTGGGGTTTTGATAGCGCCGCTATGAACTCGATCGGCGAAGGTTTTAATATCCTTCACCGTGGTAACAATGCTCTCGCGGAGCTCCTCAGTGGGCGCAAGGCGTGGCGCGCGTAACCAGTAGTGCCCGACCATTCTATTCTCGTCAGGATTCGCTATCGAGCCCCTCTCTAGTTCACGCATCGATGCAAGGGCCCGCTGCGCCGCCGGCTCCATCCTGCTCAGGTACGCGTCGTCGTAGGTGAGCCGACTCGTATCGAGCGAAAAGCCACTCGACTCGTCATACACAAGTCGCTCTTTGAATCTCTCCCACAATCCCCTAGCTACCATCTCGCAATCCCGCTCTTATTGCCTTACCGCCTCTAATCAAAACATTTTTTGACTACCAAGGTCGCAAAAATGCTCCAGATCCTTCAGCTATCTTCTGAGACTTTCGACTCTAGCGAAAGGAGTTTTGTGCGCGTCGTGAGTCTGCCCCTGTGACGAAACACATAGAATATATTGGACACTGTGATAGTTCAATCAAAAGCGCCTGTGTGCCGGGATCCGCGGCGGTGTGCGTACATGACCTAAGACTTACGAGAAAAAGAAGGGCTTGGGTCTGGACCAAAAGCAGTCAGATCACTACATTAGGGCGTCGCCGTGGTCGTGACCGGTCGGCTATCAGAAAGTGTGGGCATAAGAGGGTCACATTCCTCTTCTTTTTCTCCATAACGCCGATAGTCACGTGCGCCACTGCGCAGGAGGTGTGACATGAGCAATTCTCATGATCACGAACTCATCGGAGACAGGATCGTAACCATGTTGAAAGAGAACCTCGTATTTCTTCGTGAATTTCTGCTTGAGTTTAAGACCACGGGCGCGTGCTTCCCGACCTCGCGCTGGGCAGCCAACGCCCTGATTACCCCCTTACGCGAAACAGACCGGGGGCCCAAACGCATCCTTGAGCTTGGGCCGGGCACAGGCTCCGTGACGATTCCACTCATACGCGAGATGCGTGCAGGAGACCACCTAACGGTCTGCGAAATTAACCCTCGGTTCATGAAGCTGCTCAAGGCAACTCTTGAGAAGGAATCGGCATTCCGGGAGCGCCGCAGCCAGGTCACATTCTTTGAGGGTGCTGCTCAAGAGCTCCCATCGTGTGCGCCATACGATCTGATCGTCTGTGCGCTCCCCTTCCTGAACTTCGACCTCGACACAGTGCAGTCTATCTTCTCGCGTCTTCGTGACCTTAGCACCCCAGAGACGCTTATGACCTACTATGAATATATCGGGGCCCGTAAGTTCAACGAGACTCTCGGCGCTCAGAGCCGTAAGGACCGCGTCTCGCAGGTAAACGGGTTCTTACGAGAGTCGGGACAGGTTCAAAACGTTGACCACACACAAGTGTGGCTCAACCTCTTCCCGATTAACATCTACACTGTGAAACCACTCTCGGAGGCAGCGGCATAACGCGCCCAGCTTTGCTCCCGACAAGCCGCACGTAGTGCTGCGCTACGCGGCCATCGATCAAACTTGATGTGATGCTGCCGGTACCCGCACTCGGCTTAACTCACCGGCACACACCCGCGGCAAGCATCAAACCTCTCGGGTCGCGTCCTACTTAGAGCTGATGATCTTGGACGACTCCATTTCCAAACTGAACGCGGATCCAGCGACTACCCAGACAGGCTATCGGGGCAACGCCACCGGTATAGCTTGTCGCCGCCACAAAAGCACTCGCAAGAGTCGTGTATCCACCACCACCCGCATTAGCGCTCATCGCCACTACGTGCGGCCCACCGCCTGCCCCCGCACCCGTGATTAAGTCTTGCCGACCATCGCTATCGAAGTCGCAAAGCAGCACATTGATGTCATATGGAAAGCCCGGATATGGCGTGATGCTGTATGACCCCGAAGGCCCATACGACCCGCTCACGTATGAATCTCCGGAGGCTGGATTCACCGGTGATGCGCTCGCGAAGTACCACGCGGTGAATGATGCTGTCACGCTACGATTGGTGCTCATCGTCACACTGCAGGATCCAGATCCGCTACAGTCACCCGACCACGAGGAGAAGGTGTACCCAGTTGATGCAGACGCTGTCACCGAGACGCTGCTGTTTGTGGAGTAGGAGCCACTCGATGGACTGACCGAGCCGCCCGTACCAGCCGTTGTCGTTAGATAGTAGGTTGATGGCGTGTAGGTAGGCGTATGCGTTGGCGTACTCGTCGGAGTCACGGTTGGAGTATGCGTCGGCGTTATTGTTGGCGTGGTCGTTGGCGTATGCGTCGGCGTACTTGTCGGCGTGTGCGTTGGTGTGTGCGTTGGGGTCGTTGTTGGCGTATGACTCGGGGTGTGCGTCGGCGTATGCGTTGGGGTCACTGTTAGCGTATGTGTGGGGGTATTTGTCGGCGTGACCGTTGGTGTTCGCGTTGGCGTGTGTGTTGGTGTCACCGTTGGTGTGTGAGTTGGTGTGCTCGATGGAGTATATGTTGGAGTCACTGTCGGCGTATGCGTCGGTGTTGCTGTCGGTGTGTTACTCGGTGTGTTCGTTGGTGTAAGTGTCGGAGTGTGTGTTGGAGTATTTGATGGTGTTATCGTAGGAGTTGCTGAGTTAGTCACTGTCGGCGTTACGGTAGGAGTGCTGGTAGCTGTTGGCGTCAGTGCGGAGCGAGCCCCCCTCCCGCCATCAAATCGGTAGCGGCTCGACCCTGGACCACTCTCTACAAAGTCTCTGCGTGAAACCGCTCCATCACTCGAGTTACCATCAAA
>OMII01000155.1 GCA_900299055.1 Pseudomonadota bacterium
ACTCAAAGCGCCTATGCGTGTCGCGTTTTGCCGGGGCGCACGCCCAAATGCATAGTTGCGACACGCCGAAAAAATACTCGTTTCGTTGCATGAGTAGCAACCACTCGGCTGGTATCGTCGGGCTCAGGGAACCCACAGAAAATGATCCGAAAGATATTTTGTCTACTGAGGAAGACGGCTGCCTATGTTTGCTGGAATTAGAAAATCTGAAGTCATCGCTCTCGCAGGACTAACGGCTCTTGGTTGCGCCCATTCGGACCAGAGAGGCATACATCCTCGAGAGATATACTCTCGATCGACAGAGAACGATCACGCACGCGACATAATTAACAAGTCACATGATTTTGCTGGCTGGCTTCATCAAACATTGCCGCGCTTAGAGACAAAACACCACCTGGTCGTCATTCGTGGCCAGGGGCTTGTGTCGACAACTCTGCCTTTTGGCGATCGGGTGCAGGTAGATGATCGACCAGCATCGAGAGTCACAGATACGATGTTCACTGAGTGGGCCGAGATCGCAGCCAAAGCCGCAGAGCAGCGAATGCGCGAGTACAATCGAGGAGGTCTCAACGTCGAAGCCGTCATGATTACTCCTCATGGGTATATTTTCCCACTGATAAATGGCTCATACTCACGTGAGAACATCGAAAGACTCTTCCCGGACGCTCCCTCTATTCGAGATGTAGAGGAGAAAAAGTTCGCAGACGCACGCGATGCCGAGCAACGCGTACGTGAAAAGCACGAACGTCCACGCACATAGCCAACGTCCCCTACTCTTTTATGCAGAGAGAATACGTAGTGCACCGTTGGCTTGATATAGCGAGCTTACATTAGCGGGCAAAGTATTCATTCCATCTTCGGTCGACGAGTGTTGCCGTTTCTGGATCGCATTCAACCTCGGCTGGGTACCAGGGCTTCATTCGGGCGTCTAGTACGATAGGCGGCGTGTACATTGGATGGTGTCTTGCTAGCTCTGTTTTTGACGCGTGGAGATCAGCTGCTGGCTCAAAGCGAGTAAACACACTCCACAGAAATGCGCTCTCATCTTTTGTCGCTTTTGCAACGTCGTCCACAAGAACGACTAGTGGCCAATCTACGAAATCTGGGTGCTCTGCAAGTCGGCGTGCAAGTCCCCTATCGCTCTCGAACGTGCCCCCTTCGACAACGAGACATCCACCACAGAAGACCTGCGCCGCTCGCACACCACCCGGCAGCTGGCCTTGAAAGGCGCGTGGCAGCGGACGCTTTGGCTCACCACATCCGATCAAAAGACCTTTACTTCCGTGATTTATCTTCGGCCCCGCATAGTCAAGTGTGTCCATTGCAGTATTTGAGAACACAAATAGGTCGGTCCTGAAATCAGCTCGTTCGAGCGCGTACTCAAGCACCTGACTAAAGCGAGTCAGGTTCATCCGTTTGTCTACGAGAATGAGAAACTTTGTCAGAGCCAGCTGCCCCTCGCCCAAGATGCGAAACGCAGAGACCAGACTCTCGCGTGCATATCGTTCCTGTACTACTGCCGAGGCGAGTGCGTGAAAGCCCGTCTCTCCGTACGACCAAAGATCGAGCACCTGAGGCATCACCAATGGGAATATGGGAGAAAGAAGTTTTTGGAGATACTCTCCGATGAAGTAGTCCTCCTGCCGGGGTTTTCCAACAACAGTCGCTGGAAAGACCGCGTCGTGCCTACGTGCCAGTCCTGTGCAGTGAAAAACCGGATAGTCGTGCTGCAAAGAGTAATATCCGTAGTGATCTCCAAAGGGGCCCTCTGGCCGGGTCTCATTGGGGTCCACTTCACCGACAAGCGTAAACTCAGCTGTTTCGAGCAATGGCAAGGGCCCAAAGGGATTCTCGACCAGTGGGAGCTTTTCACCCATTACCAGCGAGGCAAAAAGCAACTCTGGCACATTTTCGGGAAGCGGCGTTATTGCCGAGAGGATGAGCGCTGGAGGACCACCGACAGAGATATGGACGGGTAATTTCTTACCAAGGTCGCGGGCTGCACTAAGATGGAACCCTCCGCCTTTTCCGATCTGGCAATGCAATCCAGTTGTCTTGTCATCATAGCGCTGAACTCGGTACATCCCCAGATTGTGGATACCGGTGCTTGGATGTTCGGTATACACCAGCGGTAAGGTGATGAATGGTCCACCATCAAGTGGCCACGTTGTGAGCATTGGTAACCGCGAGAGCTTGGGGTCAGAATCAAAAATGAGGTCTGCACTAGACCTCCTGCGGCGTAGTCCAACACGGGCCAGATCTTTTAATGTCGCCCGGTGTCCCCACATCCCGGCTAGTGTTGGTGGCATCAATGTATGAGGTAGTGCCGCGAGCTCTCGTACCAACTCCTCGGGCCGCTGGCCAAAAGCCAAGTCTACCCGACGCGTCGTTCCAAAAAGATTTGTGATAAGCGGGAACGTCGCTCCTTTTACGTTCGAGAACAAAAGTGCAGGACCACCTCGCTCGATGATCCTACGGTGAATCTCTGCTATCTCCAGGTGTGGGTCGACGGGGCAGGAAATCTCTACCACCTCGTGCTCCGAGCGTAGCAAAGAGATAAACTCTGAGAGTGACCGTACACCTTTTCGTTGCGACATAGTGCTGTTTTAGTCGATGATGGAGCCGATTAACAGAGGCTACCCGCCCCTTAAGAGGAGTTTTTGTGGCATTAGTTTCATCAAGCAAAGACAGCTCGGGAGTCATAACCATTACTCTTAGTGACGAGGTGAATCTCAACGCTATGAGTGAGGAGATGGCCAATCAGTTCAAAGCCGAGGTCGCCACAGTAAAGGCTGCGGGTACGGCCCGCGTTATTATTCTCACCGGCGCCGGAAAATCATTCTCCGCAGGTGGGCACCTCGAAATGCTAGACGCAAAGCGTAGCAAAACATCTGAGCAGAACCGTCTCGGTATGCTTGCCTTCTACGATTCATTTCTCTCAATTCTCTCGCTTAACGTTCCCGTAATCGCAGCACTACAGGGGGCCGCTGTCGGGGCAGGGCTGTGTCTGGCGTGTGCGTGCGATATTCGAATCGCTACATCCGACGCAAAGCTCGGATTTACATTTCTGAAACTGGGGCTTCACCCGGGCATGGGAGGTACGTTTCTCTTGCCGCGAGTTGTCGGGAACTCCATGGCGACAGAGCTTCTACTCACGGGACGAATAATTACTGCCGAAGAAGCGCTTCGAATTGGCCTAGTCTCGCGAATAGTACCTCGCGAGAAGCTTCTTGATGAAGCCAACATCATTGCTCAAGAGATGCTTTCGTGTGGCCCTGAAGCGAGTGCACAGCTTCTTCGGACAATGAGAGCAGATCTTGCTGCCCTCCCCGCAGCCCTCGAGCACGAGGCTCGCTGCCAGAGTATCAACTATGCTAGCGCCGAGTTTGCAGAAGGGATCAGCGCGATACGTGAAAAGCGAGCTGCAAGATTTAAAGCCAACTAGAGCCGCCTGAGGAAACTCGCGTCCGCACACTGTAGGTCGGCCCAGGCCCCAAGCGTGACTATCCCCGTGTGTGAGGGCCCTACGCGGGCACAAGAAAAGCAATCTTGGCAACAATCACGATAAGCCGGAGCGTAGTTGCCTCTGTAGCGTTTACATACGAACGTTGCTTTTGCTGAGAGCGTAGCTACCACACCCACTAGGTAGCGCCACAATCTGCATACTAGAAGACGAGTTGTTGTTTAACTGTGCTGAGGAACTGTAGCTGCAGTAGTAGAGTGCGTCTCAGGATGCCGAATCTTTCCGCCCTGAAACGCTGCGTAAGCAAGTGCTCCGCTCGTTAAAATTGAAAGAATGAGGATACCTTTGATACCCATCTTGTAGAGATTTGCAGAGCGATCTCTTAGCGCAAGCATCACCAGACTTCCGGCACCGAGCACTAACGAGAACCAAAAAGCGATATCTGCAACCTCTTCATGGGCCTCGATAAGATCCTCCGAAACCCCCGGCAGATGCTCAATGACTTCCTCAGCTCCTTCGCCAAGCAGAAACGCAGGCACACACACCGACGTCGATGCTACAAGAAGCACTAGCGCTACTGTAGCCACCGTAGCCTGTTGTCTAAAGAGCGCCCACGCTAGAAGCACTGCCGCAGTCGGCGTGAGCACAACAGGTAGATGAACAAGGATGATGTGCACATGAGCTGCATTCATAGGATCACTTTACGAGTCAATTTCGGTTGCGGCGGCACGCGTGCGATTGTACGCCTTCAACTCCGAAAGTCCACAGGAAGATAGTCGCCACTGCAGAGGGAACAGCTCCCCATTACCCGTCCGGAGACGACCTACACACAGGAGCCTAATGCTTCGTAGCCAAGCCACGTTCAATGAACCCACACAGCAGGTGGATCCCAGAGAGGCTCTGCCTC
>OMII01000156.1 GCA_900299055.1 Pseudomonadota bacterium
GACAGATTTTGTGCAGCGCAAGCGCCCGGTCGATCACAAGGTTCTGATCATCCAGTCGCATATGCCAGTACATCGCTTGGTCAGCGAGCCAAAACATAATCGACTTGTCTCCGACCAACGCTTGGTCGTGCGACTCGCAGTATCCAATTGTTTTCTCTTCTGCTCTTCGCGCACTGAGCTCGCGCCACATCTCCGCTACGTTCCAATCCTCGTCTCGGACGTGCTTAAGAAGCTTAATCCAGTAATCGGGCACTCCCATGGCGAGTCGATAATCGAAGCCGCACCCCCCTTTAAGAGTTTGAGGGGCAGCGAGTCCGGGCATACCGCTAACTTCTTCCGCTATTGTTATCGCGTCAGGACGCATTTCGTGAATCAAGCGATTCGCCAGCGCGAGGTATGCGATCGCATCCTCGTCTATATTTTCGCAAAAGTAGTGGTCGTACGAGGCCACACTCTGGCCTAGTCCGTGGTCGCGATAGATCATGCTCGTGACGCCGTCGAATCTGAAGCCGTCAAACCTGAACTCGTCCAGCCAATACCGACAGTTAGAGAGAAGAAAATGCAAGGTCTCAATCTTGCCATAGTCGAACAGTCGAGTATTCCAGGCTGGATGCTCACCGCGCGGCCCACCGTGAAAATATAAGGTGTATGAGCCGTCAAATCTGCTAATTCCCTCACACTCATTTTTTACCGCGTGAGAATGGACAAGGTCCATTATCACCGAAACTCCCATGCTGTGGGCCGTGTCGACCAGCTCCTTAAGCTCTTCAGGCGTTCCAAACCGAGATGATGGCGCAAAAAAGTTCGAAACCTGGTAGCCAAATGAGCCGTAATAGGGATGCTCCTGCACCGCCATGAGTTGGATCGTGTTGTATCCTGCTAAGGCAATTTTAGGGAGCACATCTCTGGTGAAATCACGGTAACCTCCGACCCGGCCCTCCTCGACTGCCATCCCAACGTGTGCCTCGTAAATCCTTGGCGATCTGGTTGGAACTCGGAAAGTCGGCGCCCTCCAATGATACTCCTGTGAGGGACTCCAGACCTGCGCACTAAAGATATTAGTCACCGGGTCCTGAACTACCCGCCTGCAAAACGCGGGAATGCGATCGGCAGTACGCTCACTGCCGTCCTCATTCCATGACACGAGTAACTTGTAATGCTGCCCGTGCGCGAGAGCCATTGGCGGAAGCGTCAACTCCCAGACTCCGTGCTCAAGTCTAATGCAGTTAAGAGCCTTGGCCGAGTCCCATTGGCAAAAATCACCGATGAGCGCAACACGAGTCGCGTGAGGTGCTCTCTCCCGAAACGTCCACCCGGCCGGCGTACGATGCAGGCCGAAATACTCGTGCGCTGCTGCAAACTCTCGAAGTTGCTGAGTTCCCCCGAGAAGTCGTCGGAGTTGGTTGTCGGCACACCAGGAGCGGTGATGCAACGAACCTTCATAGGGAGAAAGCCACGGATCGATAGTGGCGATAGAGGCGACTGTTTCGGTGGTACTTGATTCCACAGCGGCATGGTACGGCATATGACGTCCACTGGGTAGCCCAATGCTTACCTTTAACTCTAAAACATGGTAACTTGGTTTTTATGAACTCCCGCCAAAGTGACCCAGCTATCTGTCGCGTTCTCGCCATATTCGATGGGGAGACTGAGGCGCTTGTTGATGTAATTGAGTTAAAAGCCTTCGACCTTGAGAGCTTCTCGTCTCAGTTCGATGTACCAGTTGAAACCGACCCGCAGATGCTTGACCGATATGCAGTTGGGCCGTCCGATCTCAGCTTTCTGGAAAAGCACATAGCCGAGGATGTTGAATTTGATTTCTCCAAATACGGCTACTTTATCGATGCTGCCAGACGCGAGTAACCTGGGGCTAGTCCTTAGGAACCACTCCCATCGATCGAAACACGCCCCGATCAATAAAATCTCGGGCCTCGTCCGTCATTCTATACGACCACGTCGCGTCACTCCGCCGAGCTTCTAACAGGGAGCAGTCCTTGAAACGTTCAAGTCTCCGGCGAGCAAGCTCAAGTGCGTCATCGCGCCTTACTCCCACGACCTGCACAAGACACGGAGCCACTGCGTCTAAGGCGACATATCCCTGCGTTCCATAAAAATAGTTCATGACTACCGAAAAGCGCTGGGCGATATCTGGCGTGTGAGAGAAGTATCTTCGCAGAGATTCGGCCCGAGCCTCTAGCGCTGCTGACTCTTGATCATCGAAGCGAGCTGGGATTTGGCGAAGCGCCCGCGCGGTCTCTAGCAAAAGGTGAGCGGTATCCTCAAGCCTCTGCTCAATTCGATGCCCATTCAAACTCCCACCGTCAGCTGCCACTCCTTCCAGAGCAGACACAAGCTCACGAACACCCCTTAAAGGCTGCTCCATTAACTGGCGAACTTCGGACGTGCGGTTCTCCGGGACCATCGAGACCTCCCATAGCAATTAGGGAAACATGGACTCATTGACAGGCTCGGTTGTATACCCTTGCTACTCCCTAGTAAACATAAGACATAAGCCCCCTCTGGGCCGATCGACGGTTTTTTCAAAAATCGAGTAGAACTAGCTACTTCACCCCTCGGGAATTCGCCAACCCCACTACCATATGCAACCTAATGCGCTCGAAGCTTGTCATCGATTGCGAACTCTACTCGACACAGAACTCTAAACAAGACGACACAGTCGTCCTGCACTACCGTCGAGAATTCTGTCACTTTGACCTCTTCGATGTGTCGCAATGTTCGCACTGCTTCTGCAACACACAGCTGCACTGCGTGCTCCCAACTTTTCGGGGAATCTGCTCGCAGCTCGATAAGCTTGCTAATGCCAGACGGTGTTACAGACGTAACAGCCTTTTTCCCCTCGCCCCTATATCCCTCAGTCTCTGTCATGTAGTCTCCGTCTCCGATAAGCCACGATACGTAATAGAGCTGCACCTTATCCGATCACTCCGTGCTGTTACATGAAGAGCGTTACCTTGCGCGGGATCATTTGCGTCAATCCCGGCTCACGATAGAAACGACCCACCAACTCGAATTAGGGAGGCAGCTATGGGAGAAGAGATGTGGCACAAGAGACCATTGAGCATTTCGGAGCGCCCGAAGAAGCTGTTGTATTTACTTTCTGGCGTGGCCCTCGGAGTCACTGCCGCCTATTTTCTGGAACCCCGTCAGGCAGCAAGGCGACGCGCAGTGGCGCGCGATAAGACGATGAGTGCGCTTAGACGTTCAATCGGTCAAAGCGGAAAGGCCGTCAGACACATTCGAAACAGACTTGGTGGGATGATCCACGCAGTCGGCAACCTCGTGGCCTCGGCTGGCAGTGTCAGTGATCGCCGCCTAGAGAGCCGTGTTCGCTCAGTTATCGGGCGGACAATACCTCATCCACAGCACATCGACGTGGCTATTCATGACGGTAAGGTCTGTTTGCGCGGCAATCTCAAGCCTCACGAGACGGGGCTAGTCATTCAAGCAATCGAGCAGATACCTGGGGTTCGCTCCATTGACAATCAAGTACTTGACCTATCGGCGGCCCCTCACTGAGCGGCGACTCGGCAAAGTCAGCCAGCCCCGCGAAGCCACCACGACCCCTTTCGCATCTTACCTGAGGATAGCCAGGGCAACATCGTATGGTTCAAGCTAAGTATTTACTTGCTCTCTCAACAGACGAAGAAAAAGTAGCACAGTTGCTTACCCGTGACGTGTGGACCTTTCTCGGTGACATGGTGTCCCCGAGTCATCTTTATGGGATAAAGAACATCCCGCTCATGCCGCGCCAGGGCACGTTTTCGATCTCCGCCGACCCAGAGCTTATTCAATACTACTTGGACTACGCCACCAAATACACGGAGGAATTAACCTCAATCGGTTGGGCGCCATCGAGACTTTCCGCAGCTACCAACGGGTTCACTCGAAAACTGGAGGACATCTCCGGACAGCGCCGTCGAATCCTGTCGGAAATTGAAAAGCTTGTTAGCTAAGCACCCTCACTAGCTCTTACCACCGGACCCACCTTATCCATCCACGCCTGTGAACTCTTGAGAAACTCCTTCACACTGCGCATTTGAACAGCCACAGCCTCAGACCCCGTTCCTCCGAGAGAGGTGCGACGAGACACGACGGTTTCCAAGGCAAGCGCCTCAAAAATGTCATCGTCAAATAGACTCGAAAAGCTTTTCAATTCTTCAAGAGACAGCTCAAGCAACGTTTTCTTTTGCTCGATGCAAAGCCGCACAAGGCGGCCTACTACCTCATGCGCTTCGCGGAATGGCATCCCGCGCTTGGCCAAATAGTCCGCGGCGTCAGTGGCGTTTGTAAAACCGCCTGCCGCGCTTGCCCGCATCGCATCGGCTCGCACCTTCCATGTCCTTACCATTGCAGCGACTACGGTCAGGGAGCCCAAGAGCGTATCCACAGCGTCAAAGGCACCCTCCTTATCCTCTTGCATATCCTTGTTGTAGGCCAAGGGAAGTCCCTTCATAGTTGTCAGAAGCGACATCAATGCGCCATACACCCGACCTGTCTTACCTCGAACAAGCTCGGCGAAGTCTGCGTTCTTTTTCTGCGGCATCATACTGCTGCCAGTAGAGAGAGAGTCGTGCAACTCAATGTAGCCAAACTCACCAGTTGTCCAGATCACAATCTCCTCACACAACCGAGACAGGTGCATCATTGTTATGGACGCAACCGAGAGATACTCAAGTACAAAATCACGGTCGCTCACTGCGTCCATGCTGTTTTCATACACGGCCGTGAAGCCCAAGAGCTCCGCCGTGAGTTTGCGATCGATCGGAAAGGTTGTGCCAGCAAGCGCTCCTGCACCAAGGGGAAGCGTATTGACGCGGCCGAACAAGCTAACGGCCCGCTCAACATCACGTTGAAGCATATGCGCGTATGCTAGCAAGTGATGGGCGAAGAGCACTGGCTGCGCCCGCTGTAGGTGCGTGTAGCCGGGCAGAATAACATCACCATGCAGCTCCGCCTGCTCTACGAGTTGGCGCTGTACTTCCGCCAGCGCCTCAACGAGGTCGAGCACCGAGGAACGCATAAACAAGTGGAAGCTGGTCGCAACTTGGTCGTTTCGACTGCGCGCTGTATGCAGCTTTCCGGCAACCGAACCGATCTCCTCGGTCAGGTACCGTTCAATATTCATATGAATATCTTCGTCTGACAGCCGGAATTCGATCTCACCTCTCTCAAGCTTGGCCCGCACCCGCTTGAGCCCGTCTACGATTACCTCACTCTCAGCCTGAGAGACAATTCCACAGCGCCCCAACATCGTGGCATGAGCAACACTCCCCTGAATATCGAATGGCGCGAGCCGCTTATCAAAGGTGATTGACGCACCAAACGCCTCAGCGAAGGAATCCGCCGACGCGGAGAACCGTCCACCCCACAGCTTCTGCATATGTGCCCTCACATAGAACTAAACTACGACGTCTGGCAGTAGCCGGTCCGAGAGTTGTGTCGAACGGCTATCAGCGACCGAGATCTGCCACCGGTAACGTAACGGAGAAATTGCTACTAGTACAAGTCTAGTTCTACAAAGTATCCCAACGGTAGCCTCCATGCGCCAACACTGCGTCAGCAAGCGCAAGCCCACTACCATCTCCGTTCTTCACGACAGCTCGCAAATTATTCGAGATTCGAACCCGGGAGAAATTCGAAAATACCTTGGC
>OMII01000157.1 GCA_900299055.1 Pseudomonadota bacterium
GCCAGAAGCGTGTGCAAGCGCGATAGCTTCAGAGCTAGCCCATCGCTCAAGCTCTACAAACTCTGGCTTCACAGAGAGGAACTCACGAAGAGAGGCGATATTTTTACAACGTCCAAGAATACGCGCGTTGGGATATGTTTTTGTGATTAAACGAGCGCGCGCTGGGGTTCGTAGCTGAACAAGGGCCTGATGAAGTTGACCCCGGCTCTCTAGAAGAGCGAATACAGCCAAAGCCAGTTGATCAGATTCCTGCTTAAGATCGAGCTGAACGGAGCTCTTCGAGTTACGTATCTCATCAAGCGCTTCGCTGAGCAGTGGAATGATCGTTGAGCGGTCGTGGTCTAACCACACCGAGCGTCGCTCTTGCGCGGTTAGAGACTGAACGGATCTGCCGTATAGCTTCGCGGGAGCTATCGCGTTAGAAGCCTGAAGACTTCCGTCGTGAAACAGAAAGAGCTCGTGGTTTGCAGACATCCTGACGTCAAGTTCTATAAAAGGGATACCTGCTTGTGTGGAGGCGCGCACCGCAGCGATGGAATTGTCAGGGAAGGCCTTTCTCTGGGGGCTTCCTCGATGAGCGGTCACTGTTACCCTCGCCGCAGGAGATGAGTCTAGTGGACCAATATCAAGCATCGAGCCGCGCACGCAGCACCCCGCAAGCAGGATGCTGAGAGATAGGAGCGCTCTTGGCGTGAGGCTAGACCTGTTGGCGTGTCCAGGCGGTTGAGAGCGCGTCTGCATATTCATTCCAGAGCCATCCGTTATGAGCCTTAATCCAGCAGAGCTTAATTCGCGGCTTGGCTAGGTGAAGGGCGTACAGCTCTTGCACGAGCTCAAGATTAGCGATCGGCCCCGTGCTGCGTTTCCAGCCTCGTTTAGCCCACGACGCTGCCCACTCATTAATGGTTTTTACACAGAGCTGACTATCGGAGTGAACCTCCACATCGGTGTCCGCGGGTAGATAGGTAAAGGCCCGAATAAGCGCCGTGAGCTCCATCCTGTTATTGGTCGTATCAGGAGAATAGCCGTGCTCCTGATTGATGATCTCGCCCTGCACAACGTGCACATACCCCCACCCGCCGGGGCCTGGATTCGGCTGGCATCCGCCATCGGTGAAGACCCCAGTGGTTGGGCCCGCTGAGTACGATTGTAAAACTTCCTGGAGTGTTAGCGACATCTGAGGCCCAGTCTCTATTCTACTTTCTTTCGTAGACGCTCCATGAGTCCCGAGAACTTATCTTTACGAATAATTCCGGAGAACTCGTTTCGATAGTTGGCGACGAGCCCGATGTTCTCAATCACCACGTCATAGACCTGCCACGAGCCACCTTGAAGCATTAATTTATAATCGATCGGAAACGTATCACCCTTGCTGACAACAGTTGTTTTTACGACGGCGCGCGGGGCCTCTACCTGCTCGCTTTCGACGGTCACCATGCCTGGCTTTACTGTTTCAATCTTAGAGAGGTACGTGCGAGCGAGCAGCTCAGAGAATACATGAGTGAAGTCAGCCTGCTCCTGCGGCGTTATGTCATTCCAATTAGCTCCGAGAGAACGCTTAGACATCTCGTTGAAGTTAAACTTCGGATTGATCAGCTCGCGAAGTTTTTGACGGCGCTCGATTTTTTTGTCATCACCAGGAAGAGCCGACGCGATCTTTATGATCTGATCGATCGTTTGCTGCATATCTGCCTTCGGCGAAGCGTCGGCGCGAGCAATCTTTGGTGCTGTTAGGCCAATAAGAGGCAGTAGGGCCACGAGAAAAGCTATCTTCTTAATCATATACAGGTCTCCTTAGTTCTTGTGCCGTTTTTGTGGCTATATCCGTTTAGTTCTTCTTGTCGCTTTTGGATGGTTCGTCGGATGAGCCCTTTTCCTCGTCTTTATCTCCGGTGAGGCTGTGCACTACTTTTCCAATTACATCTTCTAAATCTACAACCGACTCAGTTTCTACAAGGGTGCCCTCTGCGGGAATGTACGTATCAGAGGCGCCGCGTGATATCTTCACATAACGATCTCCGATGATACCCTTTGTTCTGATCGAGGCGATGTCGTCATCCTTGATTTTGACGCTCTTATTGAGTTTGAGCGCTATGCGAGCGGCAGGATCTTTGAGTGTGATATCTGAAACAACACCGATCGGAACCCCCGCTATCTCTACTGATGCGCCATACTTAAGGCCCGAGATGTTGTCGAACTCGGCGTAAATCGTGTACGAGTTGCTGGTTCCAAGCTCAAGGCCTGCTAGCCCAACCGCTAAGTACGCAGCGGCGCCTACCCCCGCAGCCGCAAAAATTCCAACGACGAGCTCAAGCGAAAATGTTCGCTTGGGCACAGCCAGCTGCGTTGATTGGCTAGGGTTATTGAATTTTGATTGGTCCATCCGTTCTCCCATTGAGAAACTGCTGCACAGCAGGGTCGCTTGAGTTTGAAAGCTCTGCTGGGCTGCCCTCAACGATTATCTCACCGTTGAGAATCATCGCAACCCGATCAGAGACCTGAAACACCTCCGGGAGCTCGTGACTAATGACGAGACCCGTAAATCCCCACTGATTTTTACACGCGTTGATCAAATCGTACACCTCTTGTCCATCGAGAGGGTCGAGCCCAGTGTTGGGTTCATCGACGAGCAGCACCTTGGGCTCACTAATTAGCGCCCGCGCCATACCCACACGTTTGCGGATGCCGATAGATACCTGTTCAGGAAAGTTTCGGAGGTACGGAGTCAAACTTAAGGCGTCGGCCATTGATAAAACTCTGGTGTGGGCTTTCGAGGCGCTTAATCCCATCCGCTCCCGCAGCGAGAAGGCGATGTTGTCGTAGATCGACAGGGAATCAAAGAGCGCAGCAGACTGAAATAGCACGCCGAGCGCGTTGCGAATCTCGTTCTTCGATCGCTCGGAGCGCGCGGCAGTCATATTGTATCCGCCGATAATTACCTCTCCTTCGTCTGGGGACATTATTCCCATGATAAGCTTCAACAAAACCGACTTTCCAACCCCACTGGGGCCTACGACTGCGGTTGTTTTTCCCGGCTCGATCTCGAGATTCACTCCGTTGAGCACCACCTGCGAACCGAATCGTTTATGAAGGTTCCGTACCGATATCATGGGCTATTGCATAAAGACGCGCGTTAAAACGCTCGTAAGGAAGTAGTCCACTATCAGCACCGCTACTGATGCAGTTACGACAGATTGAGTGGTTGCTTTATTCACACCCTGCGCACCGAAACCACAGGTGTAGCCCTTGTAGCAGCTGACCCAACCAAAGATAAGTCCGAATACGGCCGCTTTGATGAAGCCTGAGGTTATATCGACGAGATCTACCGCAGCTTCGATCTGACTCATGAACGTACCGGCGCTCAGGCCAAGGAGCCCCACCGCCACGATGTATCCACCGAGGATACCGATCACATTAAAGAGTCCGCACAGCAGCGGCATCGCGATAATGCCAGCTAAAAGCCGCGGCGCCATGAGGTATTTGATCGGATCAACCGCCATCGATCGAAGGGCGTCAATCTGCTCAGTTATACGCATAATTCCAAGTTCGGCAGTCACCGCCGATCCGGCACGACCTATCACCATGAGGGCTGTCAGTACGGGCCCGAGCTCTCGGATAAGACTCAACGCGACCATTGGTCCGGTGTAGGCGTTGGCGCCAAACTTAGATAGGGTGTATTCGCCCTGCACCGCAAGAACGGCACCGGTAAATACGGCGATTAGCGCGATGACGATCGATGAGTTTGCCCCAATTTGCGACAACTGTGTGAAGTAGAGATACGGTCTGTACGGAGGACGAGCGAGAGCCACGAGTGAGCGTGCTAAGAAGATCCATGAACGTCCCCAGCGCTCGGTAGCGTAGATGAGAAACCTGCCGAAGCGCTCAATGGTATCGAAGATGTTCATGCTGAAGATGAGGGATACTATCGTTTGAAACCTAATCCAATGACATAGAACTCATTGGAAGAGTTCCGAGTAGACGCGAGCTCCGAGCGGACCAACTTATTAAACATTGGACGAGCGGATTTGACAAACCCTTCAACCTGACCGCCTTTAAAAACTTTGGCAACGAAGTTCCCGCCTTGTGCCAGATAGTGCTGAGCGACGTAGAGGGCCAGCTCCGCGCACGCGACGGTTCCCGCTTGATCGGCCTCTTTAATGCCGGTGAGCTTTGGAGACATATCAGAGATCACACAGTCAAAGCACGGCTCGGAAGTTCCAAGCAGCGTCTCAAGATCTCGAGCGTCCCCCGTAATGAGATGACATCGAGGGTCATCAAGTGGGTCAACGGCCTGTAGATCGATTCCAGTTACAGAGCCCTTCGGCCCAAGGCACTCAAGTGCTACCTGGGTCCAGCCACCAGGCCATGCGCCGACATCGAGCACGCGCGAGCTTGGCTGCATGATTTTGTAGGTGGACTGAATCTCTTTGAGCTTATAGGCGGCTCGGGAGCGATACCCCTCATCCTTGGCTTTCTGATAGAGGTGATCTTTTCGATTGTAGTTAGACGACATCGCGCCCAAGGGTAACAGGAGGCTTGAGCGAATGCACGCGGCGGTTGAATCGGCGGCGTAGTAGACGCGGGGCCTCGGCCGCCGCAAGGGTTAATTAGTGAGTTGTATCAGGTAGTTGAGCCGGGCATCGCCTCCGGTGTTGGTGACAGGGCCGATACCGCACACGACACGCATCGAGTGAAACGAAAGCCTCTCACCGACCATGGCGTTTGAGCCGGGATAGCCGCAGTCTCTCCGGGCCCCCTAACGCACACATAGAGCGCCACAGCTCGAAAATCCACCGAAACACCCCTCCCCATAAGTAAGAAAATAGAACAATCAGCTACTTACCTCCCTTGAGCTAAACTACCACGCAGCCGACTATAGAGGAGATGAAAGGGTTTCTTACCTCATTACTTGTTTTTGCCTCGCTTCTTCTCGGAGCCAGAGACGGTGTATGCGGCAACATTAAGGTAACGAGCCCAGCAGTTGGTGCCTTAAGTAGCGGAAGCACAGGAGTGACCTTTAACGTAACCTGGGATGCCTCGTGGCGTAACGCTACTGTTA
>OMII01000158.1 GCA_900299055.1 Pseudomonadota bacterium
GTGTGCCGTCAGACGAGATTTCTATACGAATCGTAGCATCACCTGTCATCCTGCGGCGGATAGCTCGCTCAGGATAACGCTTTGCGCGGGCAAGCAGTGACGCGATCATGTCCTGGTAGTTAATTCGAGCCTGCTCGCCGCTTCTAGCGTCTCCATCTGGAGCTCCGATCACACTGCTTTGGGGTGCTGCGAGTGCCGGAGAGGCTGCCACAGGCGGAGCCTTTACTGCAGCGGTATTATGGGAGTGAGAGGGGGGAGGTTTTGCTTCTCTTAGGCGCGGTGCTGTTTGCGCTGCGTCAGTTCTTATTGAGGGGACTCGTGATGCTATTCCCTTAGGAAGATGAGTCTCTAGAGCGGAGAGAGGGATAAATTCGATGTCATACAGGCGCGCACCTGATGCATCTGTCGGGGCTCTTTTGGCATTGATGACCAGCCAGCCGATCAGCGCCAGTGTGAGGTGGAGTAAAGCAGAAAAAACGAGCCCGCGTTTGGTCTCAGGGGAGGAGGCAGCAAGACACGCCCCTCCGGGAACCGGGTGCTGTGCATACGCTGGGCGTGACGTCCGTTGATTCATAAGTAGTCCGGAGCTCTCCGGTGACTAGCCTGTGCAGCGTCTAAAAATACTACGATCAGGAGCACAAAACCAATTCCGTAGGTCGCCAGAGTCTCATCGAGAAGAAAGTGAGCTAACCAGCTGAAGGCATTGAGATTGTGTGTTGTTTGATTTGGCCGGATCATCTCTTGCGAAGACGACTAGCGTTCGCGCATCTAAGGGGGGATAACCCAAAGGTGAGCCGTGGAGTTAGTGCGAGAGACATGAGAACCGTAAGAGACATTATGAAGGTGCTACAGTCGCTTACCGTATGCGCACTAGCTCTTTTCTCTATGCAGAGCTTCGCTCAGGCCGATGCTGCTGCGGATGAGAGCCTAGCGAACTCATATGCGGCAGGTGACCTTGGGCGAGAGAAGCTAGCCCAGCAGGGATACACTCTTGAAGTCTTTGCGATGAATGACACCTGGGCTAACACCACGGGCGGAGTGTACAGGCGTGCCAGCTCCCTCGGAAACCTCTACACGATGGCAGAGGTGGATACCGACAAAGCCGGCTGGTGGAATTCGGGCACGTTCCACTTCGAGGGAATCTATGTCTATGGTGGACGACCTGTTCGGGCAGTCGGAGATTTCCAGTATTCAAGCAGCATCGACTCATTTGAAACGTATGAGATCTGGGAGTCCTACTACAAGCACAGCTTTTCCGATGATCGACTTACCATTCTTGTAGGCATAAAGGATCTGACTCGCGATTTTGCGCTGCTTGAATATGCGTATCGCGGAATTAACAGCTCGTTTACAACGCCAGCCACTATTACCCAGTATGGTTACTCGTTCTATCCGACGACAGGCCTCGGTGTGCAGGCCTCCGCCCGAATTACTGAGGATACATACATTTTGTCAGCAGTATACGATGGCAAACCAAGCGACCCGCTCTCCTGGAGAAGTCGAGACTATGGACTCTCCTCAAGTGATGGAGCGTACTTCATCTCCGAGATAGGCTACAAAGACAGCGAGCTCTCTGACTCATATGGGAAGCTTGCCCTTGGCGTGTGGCACAATACGGGACATTTCACTGATATTACAGGGAGCGATCGCACTGGTAATACGGGCAGCTATCTGATCGGCGAAAAGTTAGTACTCGCAGAAAGTGAGGGGTCCTCTCAGGGGTTAGGGGTCTTCGGTCAAGTGGGACAGGCCGCTCAGGATCGAAATCCGACCTCCTGGTATTTTGGAGCGGGGCTTCACTACCAGGGTCCACTGCCTGATCGTGATGACGACGAGCTCTTACTTGCGATTAACATGGCGACATTTTCAAGTAGTTATAGAGATGCATACTCAGGAACGGAGCATGCTGAGCGAGTGCTTGAGCTGAGCTATCGCATCGCTGTTTCGTCGTATCTCACGCTGACCCCTGACGTACAGTACATCAACAATCCGGGTGGTGATCCAACTCGGGACGACGCTGTAGTCCTGTATTTACGCAGTGAGGTGCTGCTCTAAACAGGGGCGCTCACTAGACCAGCAATTGCTAATGTTGCGAAAGGTAGTCTGCTTATGTTTCAACCGCAACGCTGCGGGCACGACAGTGTAGTGTCGTGTTCCACAAACAAGTTAGGCCTTGCCTGTCGCGGCGCTTAGTAGCCGCGCTTGTTGGCCTGCAAGATGGTCTTGCGGATGCGGATCGATTTAGGTGTCACTTCGACCAGCTCGTCGTCTCTGATAAACTCGATAGCCTTCTCGAGCGTCATCGGGATTACCGGTGAAAGTATCACGTTCTCGTCCTTCGCAGCTGCTCGAATATTGGTGAGTTTTTTCTCGCGACAAATATTTACATTGAGGTCGTTGTCACGATTGTGCTCTCCAACAACCATGCCTTCGTATACGGGGTCGCCCGGCTCAACAAATATCTTTCCACGCGGCTGAAGACCAAAAATAGCGTATGGAATTGCCTCTCCTTGGCGATCTGCAACAAGTGAGCCGCTGAGACGGGACGTGAAGTCTCCCTTAAAAGGCTCATACCCCTTGAGGTACGAGTTCATGATACCAGTGCCACGTGTGTCCGTGAGAAACTCGTTTCGGTATCCAATCAAACCCCGGGACGGAATCTCGAACTCAAGTCTCACACGTCCTGAGCCGTGGTTTACCATGTTCACCATCTTTCCGCGGCGAATAGCCAGCTTTTCCGTGAGGATTCCAATAAATGCCTCGTCGCAATCTATGAGAACGCGCTCGATAGGCTCATGCCGTTCGCCGTCGATCTCCTTGAAGATAATCTGAGGGCGTCCAACAGTAACCTCAAAACCCTCTCGACGCATCGTCTCGATGAGAATTGCCATCTGAAACTCGCCGCGACCGCGAACTAGTACGCTCTCGTCTTCTTTTGAGTCCTCGATCTTTAAGGCAACATTGAAGAGAGCCTCTTTATAAAGCCGCTCCTTTATCTTCTGTGGTTGTACAAGCTTTCCTTCTTTGCCCGAAAAAGGCGAAGTGTTCGCCATAAACTTCATCGAGATCGTGGGATCATCAACTGTGATGCGTGGAAGAGCTTCTGGAGCTTCGATGGTACAAATCGTATCTCCGATCGCGACGTCCTCGACTCCGGAGAGAATGATAATCTCTCCTGGCTGAGCTTCCTCCACTTCCTCGAAGGAAATACCCTGGTATACCTGAAGCTTTGTTACGCGAAGCGGAGCGGGCTTTCCATCTGCGCCGATACAGCACAAGCGCTCGTTCTTTCTCGCTGAACCGTTGAAGACGCGACCAATAGCTAGGCGTCCTAGGTAGTCAGAATACGAGAGGTTTGAGACCAACATCTGGAATGGCTTTGTGGTATCGTATGAGGGACCTGGCACATGCTTTACGATTGCGTCGAATAGCGGTGCGAGGTTTGTTCCTCGCCCTTCGAGTGAGGTCTGCGCAATGCCATCACGCCCAATAGCGTAAAGAAGCGGAAACTCAAGTTGATCCTCTGTCGCGTCTAGATCGATAAAGAGATCATACACCTCATTAAGAACTTCTTGCGGGCGAGCGTCGTGTCGGTCGATTTTGTTGATGACGACGATAATAGAACGCTTCGCTTCAAGCGCCTTCTTGAGCACGAAACGGGTCTGCGGTAGGGGGCCCTCGGAGGCATCAACCAGTAGGACGACACCATCAACCATCATCATCGCGCGCTCAACCTCACCACCGAAGTCGGCGTGGCCTGGCGTATCAAGAATGTTGATCTTTACATCGCCCCAGCGGACGGAACAGTTCTTGGCCGCGATCGTAATTCCTCGCTCGCGCTCGAGGTCCATGCTGTCCATGACCCGTTCAGCGACCTCTTGGTTCGAACGAAACATTCCGCTCTGCCTGAAAAGGTGGTCAACGAGGGTCGTTTTGCCGTGGTCAACGTGCGCTATGATAGCGATATTACGTAGGTTTTGATTGTTCGCGGTGTGTTCGTTTTTCATGCGGCCGACATGGTAGCCTGGACGGCGCAATTAAGCAAAGTGTGGGTCGTAAGCGCTTGTCCTATCGACCTGTGAGATTTGAGTGATTAACGCGGGTAACAAGACGTTGGCCGTGCGCTTTCTGTAAGTATACTGAGAGCTGTTCGGCCATAAAGACCGAGCGATGTTGCCCTCCAGTGCACCCAAACCCAACGGACAGGAACGTAAAACCTCGTGCGAGGTAGTTCTCGACGGAGTATGCTATCAGCGAGAAGGCATGGTCCTTGAAAACGTGCACTTCAGGGGTCGCCATTAGGTAGTCTATTACGGCGTTATCTAAACCGGTCTGCGATTTGAATGTTTCAAGCCTGCCCGGATTTGGAAGTGATCTGCAATCAAATACAAACCCCCCTCCATGGCGACCGTCCAACGACGAGAAGAGAAGCGGTGGAAGCTCGCGCTTGTATGAGAAGCTTGTAATCTCGACTGTCAAAACTGGTTGTGTTGTTTCTGTCATACGACACCTGATGTGCTCAACGTTTCCAGTAATCGTCTCACACAGACACGTAACTGGGGAAGCTCAACAGGTAGATCGCTGCTGTGCAGCTCTCCGGAGAGAGTTTCGAGGGCCGTGGGGATACTATCGGCGAAATATCGCTTGCCAGCACTAAGTCCCTGTCTGCCGTACACACCGAGCACCTGCAACATTCGACACACAATGAAGCCCGAATAGAAACGGTAGAAGGATTCCTCGTTGAGAGAGTGATACGTCGCAGCTTGCGAGCAATATCTCGCTACTAACTTTCGTCTCGAATCAGCCGGAATCTTTGTGCTCGATTGATATAAAAGAGATACGACGTCGTATTGAAGAGGTCCTCTGCGACCTCTTTGAAAGTCGATAAAAAACGGCTTTCCGCCAACCAACATAATGTTGCGTGACTGAAAATCTCTATACACAAAGAATTGCTTATCGGCTGCCTCTAAGAATTCTATCAGCGCCGCAAAATCTCGAGTGAGAGAGCTAATATCGAATTCCGGAAGAAGTCGGGTAACAAGCTCGGTTCCAAAAGCAGCACAATCCCCGGCAAATGTTCCCGGCAGAAGATCTGTCTCCGGGTAGCACCACGAAAAATTGAAACCCGGCGCGCACTCGATCTGGAAGCGCAGGAGGCTATCAAGGGCAGATTGGTAGTAGCTCTCCGCTGCTGCAGGAAACATCTCTCCCGTGCGAGCTCGTTCAGCCTGAAGAAAGTCGAAAAGCGTCGTGTCTCCGAGATCCTGCTCTAGGTATACGTTACGCGGAGCGTCGTAGTGGTGAATTGTTGGGACTGCGAGTCCAACACTTGAGAAGTAACGCGCGAAATTGACAAACGCGTCGTTTTCTCCACGGTTTGAGTTCACAACTCCTACCAGGGAAGTCGATGCGTCCTGCACGCGATAAATCCGTCGCTCGGAGGCGTGCTGTCGTAGGGCCGTAACAGAGGTCGGTGGGCGGCCGGTACAAGCTGTAAAGCAGAGGGAGAGGAGCTCCTGGTCTTGATGCTCGGTGGTCATGACTCTCTAGAGTAGCAGTAGCGTCGCCAGACCCCAAGAGTTTCAGTGGGTTAGGCCGGTCGAGCAGGAGAGAGGGCTATTTGTGTAGTAATATCAACTAGATACACATTTCTTATGCCTTCTATCTTGGAGATCCAATTACGCAGCGTCTTTCTAGGTGGACTACTCATCTTAACCACTTGAACAAGGGAAGAAGCACACTCCATGGACAGGGAACTCACAAATCCAGAGAAGGCGGCGTTAACACTCCTAAGCCTAGGAAAAGATGTCGCCGCGCAGGTAATGCAAAACCTCAATGAAGATGAGGTGAAAGCGATCTCTAGAGCTTTTTTGAATGTCTCTGAAGTCGATCGCGAGACGCAACTTGGGACCTCTGTCGACTTCCTCAAAATGCTTCGCGCCAGCCACACGATGCTGGTAGATGGACGAGAGTTCGCTAAGAGCGTCATCTCGACAGCCTTCGATCAGAGTAAGAGTCAGGCTCTCCTTGAATACGTGAACGGAACTCGAAAGTTGCCGATCGGGACGATCATCGGCGGAGTTCCAGAGAAGTTGCTCTATGGATTTGTATCGGCGGAGCATCCTCAGACGGTCGCGTTCTTGATGACAGTGATGAACCCCGATCAAGCGGCGTCAGTGTTAAAGCAGATGCAGCCCGAGATGCAGTCAGATGTTTTAATTCGCATCTCAAATCTTTCTAACGTAAAAGCTGACATCGTAGATGAGGTTCGAGATGTTCTTCAGAGCCAGCTTTCAGGTGATGGCTCAGCAGCGGAAGAGATCGGTGGCCCGAAGTCGGCTGCTGATATCCTTAACTTCATCGACCGCACAAGCGAAGAGCGAATCATTGCCGAAATTGAGGAGACGTTCCCTGACCTCGCCGAGACTATCCGGAACCTCATGTTTACCTTCGAAGATGTTAAGAAGATCGACGATCGCGGTATTCAGACAGTTCTCAAAGATGTGCCGCGAGAGCAGTTGGTTCTTGCGCTTAAGACCGCTAGTCCAGAGCTTCGCGACGCGGTATTCCGCAATGTTTCGCAGCGTGCGGCAGAGATGATCAAAGAAGATCTCGAAGGTCTTGGTCCAACCAAGCTAAAAGATGTTGAGAAGGCTCAGCAGGGCATCGTCGACATCGTTCGTCGCCTTGAGGAAGAGGGCAAGATTGTCATTAGCGGCGGTGGCGGCGGCGATCAGTTGGTGTAACTCACCTAGTGGTACACTATCTTTGTGTTCTCGCTGTCTGTGATATCGATATCAGCTTTGTGCCCCGAAAATCCTCCCGAGGAGAAGCTTTTTTCAAAGCTCTTGGTTAGGCTCTGAACTTGACGCCTAAACGCGACAAGCTTGTATGCGATATAGCAGAATATAACGCCAAACATCACGAGGCCGAACGCCAACACTCCCATCACTAGCCTTGGAGCGACTACGAGAGTTAATCCTAGAACAATCAGGAGCAACCCTGGCATAAAGGGCACTCCACCTTGTCCCTTTGTAGCTACACGGGTTGAGAAAAACGAATTCCAATCAGCACGATTTGTTTGCATACGAACGATAGTGTATCCCACCTGAAAGTAGTTAACCACGATTAGGGATACTTCCAAGTAAAAAAGCTGTCGTGGTCGGGGATCCTCAGAAGAGCCTGGCTTTGCCATCGAGAGGCGGCGATACTCTGAAAATGCAGTGTCTAAAGATGAGGTGCCTACCAAGTGGCACAAACGTTGTACACCTTAGCATCAATATTTCACTAATGTGCATAGTTTATTAGTATAGCTCCCTGTGACAGCGAACCCGGCCTCAACACAAATGACGACGATAGGCTCGGTTCTCGAGGTTTCTCGGCGATTTGTTACGATCCTCGGAAGTGATAATTGCATTATTACTGGTACAGGCTCATCGAAGACATTGGAGGTGGTTGCCGGAGACGTTGTTTCATTTGAGCGGCGTGAGGGAGAGATCTTTGTTACCGCCGTAGAGCCATCGAGTCGAAATCTATTCCGCTCTACTCATGGTAAACTCAAAAAGATGGGCGCCAACATAGACGGACTTTTCGTCATTACAGCATCCGGCGCTACATTTAATCCTGTCGTAATTGATCGAATGCTTGTGGCGGCGCAGGTGCAAGCGATACCTGCGACGTTGGTGGTAAATAAGATAGACCTCGGAACAGAGCATCTCGATGAGATGGTAGCTGTGTACCGACGTATTGGGGTGCCAGTTATTTTTTCAAGCGCGAAGAGAGGCGATGGGATTGACCAAATCGTGTCGATCGTCAGAGCACCAAGTGCGCAGGTGCTTGCCCTGTGTGGAGTTTCTGGAGTTGGAAAAAGTTCGATTCTGAACAAGCTTATCCCTGGCACTCGCACAAAGACGGGCGCGGTAAGTGAAAAGACTGGGCAAGGAAAACAGACGACCACCCAGCCGCGCGGATTTCTATATGAGGACCCCGACGCGTCCCGACCCAAGATAATTATCGATCTTCCAGGGGTGCAGTTCTTTGGGCTGTCGCACATATCACTTGAGCAGGTAGGCGCGGCTTTTCAAGAAATTCGTGAAGTAGCGACGCGGTGTCGGTTTGGTGATTGCAAGCACCTTAAAGAGCCCGAATGTGCTGTAAAAGAAGCCGTTGATCGTGGGGAGATTGCATCGTGGAGATATGAATCATATCTCCAGATAGTAGATGAGATTAGAGATGCGCGCCCCTCATGGCGTCCTTAACGGTCGAGGATGCAGCTTCCACCTTTTCCACGGCAGCATAGAGAGTTCATTCATTTCTGAAAGACTTGTGGATTCTGCTGGTCGGCTCGGTGTACGATCCATTGCTGCATGACTGACAGTACCGCCCCTTCGAACCATGAGATCGTATCGACCGACACAGAGCTTTCCTGGCGCGACGTATTGCAGTCGGAGAAGCAGAAGCCTTATTTCGAGACATTGATCCGATTTGTTGAGGGTGAACGAGCCGCTGGTAAGGTGATCTATCCGAAAAATTCCGATGTCTTCAACGCGCTCTCGCTGACTCCTTTTTCAAAAGTAAAAGTAGTAATCCTTGGTCAGGATCCGTATCACGGGCCGCACCAGGCGCATGGACTTAGCTTCTCAGTGCGACCTCCAACTCCACCGCCACCATCACTACGCAACATATTCCAGGAATTGGAGGCCGATGTTGGGATCTCAAAACCAACACACGGTGATCTTCAGAGCTGGGCGGAGCAGGGGGTTTTACTGCTGAATGCAGTTCTCACAGTAGAGGCGGAAAAGGCGGGCTCCCATGCTAACAAGGGGTGGGAGACTTTTACCGACCGGATTATTCGCGAACTGAATGACCGCAGAGAGCACCTCGTGTTTTTGCTGTGGGGGGCGTATGCGCAGAAGAAAGCGTGCTTTGTAGATCGTGCGCGACACCTCGTTCTTGAGGCGCCGCACCCTTCTCCACTCTCAGCTCATCGAGGCTTTTTGGGGTGCAGACACTTCTCAAAGGCGAATAACTACCTGCAATCATATGGGATCTCCCCTGTAGAGTGGGCCTTGCCGCCAAAGTAACAGGCACCCCCTGTCCGAATCTCGCCACCCCCATCAGTTGCTATCTAGTTATTTCAGGTGCTTAGCGGGTCAGTGTCTGGCACACCCCCTGCAACATGAGCTGCAGGGAAAGGATACCCAGGCATTTATGCGAATAGATTTTGCGGCACGATATAAAGAGGTGGCGAACCTTCTTAACGCTTCGGCAAAGCCGGCCACCGACCAGGTGACGGACGAGGCGTTTGAAAAAGACCTCGGCAGTCTCCTTCTGCAACCCACCGAAACAGCTGACGCCACCATTCCTAAAGTTGAATCCAAGCCTATTTCATACGAGCCCCGCCAGAGTTTGCCGGATCCAATGGACGGGTTGCGAGCGAGCATGAACTGGAGGGACACGTCTCTGCAGATGTCGTCCCTGACGCCAGTTGCACCCTCTGAACAGTTATATACAGAGGCTCCTCTGGATCTCCCAAGTGTCAAAACACCGACAGTGCTCGAGGTAAAACGAGTTGAGATTCCGCAGATATCAACATCTCTTATGCCGCAGTTGGGAAAAGAGGAGATACGAGAGCGCTTAGTGTCCGTTAGCAAGCAGGTGGGGGTCGACCCAGCGCTCGCACAGGCGGTAGTAAGTGCTGAGTCGAGTTTTAACGTCAAAGCAGTTAGCACAGATGGCCACGCCTCAAAGGGGTTATTTCAACTGCTCGATACAACTGGACGAGACCTCATGTCCAAGACCGATGTGGCCTCGACCGACTACGATCCTTTCAACCCGGAGCTCAATATGCGTCTGGGCACCTCATACTTGAAGTACCTACACGACATATTCAAGGTTCCAACTGAACTCCCTCAGGGACTACAGACGAAAGCAGCGGCAAATGATGAGTCGCTCGAAAAACTTGCCGTGGCGGCATTCAATGCCGGTGAGGGACGGGTAGCTTCTGCCCAGGGCCGGACAGAACGTTCCGGTAAGGACCCGGCACATTACGACCATGTGGCCCCATTTCTTCCCCGCACGACGCGGGACTACGTGACCAGAGTGATAGAAGGAAAGAAGCTCTTCTAGGCTCGGTATGCAACAACTAGCAAATTTTTCGATGTGTTATGTCGTGTTGTGCAGTAGGGCACGAAGAGTATCGACCGAGTTGGCAAGCTCTTTGCTCATAGACGGCTATACATCGGAAAACGGCAATGTTTGCCGTTGGGTCGAATGGATGTGACCCGAGTTTTTTAGGAGAGCTAAAGGTCGCTCGCGGTTTGGAGGGATCGGGCCAAGGAGAAACATATGGCAATTAACATTCGTACAAACCTTCCCTCGCTGATGGCCCAACGTAATGTGGGCGATAGCGCGAATCGATTAAACCAGTCATACCAGCGCCTCGCGAGTGGTATGCGAATCAACAAAGCGAGCGATGACGCCGCTGGCTTGGCGATCGCCGAGAACCTGCGCGCAGACTCAACGCTTGCGACGGTTGCGATTCGTAACGCAAATGACGCGATATCGGTAATCTCGATCGCGGATCAAGCGATTGGTCAGATCGGCAACGTTCTGAACCGTCTCTCTGAGCTCGCACAACAGAGCGCCAACGGCGTATATGACGTCACGCAGCGCTCAGCTCTCCAGAATGAGTTTACTGCCCTGACAAGTGAAATTGAGCGAATCGCGGTGACCACACAGTTCAACGGGCTCGACCTGCTCAGTAACGGTCAGAACCTCGTGTTCCAGGTTGGTTTCGATGGTAGCTCACTCTCGCAGCTCGCCTACACAGGTATCAACGCCAGCTTGCAGGCAATGGGACTGGCGGTCGCGGGCAGCTCAGCTTGTAGCTACTCGATCTCGGCCTCAACCGAGATTGAAGCGCAGAGTGCTTCTCGACTTGCTCTTGAGGCTGTCAGTGAGGCCTTGGCGTCAATTAACCGAAGTCGCGGTCGTCTCGGAGCTCTCGAGAGTCGATTGGAGGTTTCAATCAACAATCTCCAAGTAGCTCGTGAAAACTACAAGGCGGCAGAGAGCCAGATTCGTGACCTTGATGTTGCTTCTGAGGCAGCGGAGCTAACTCGACTGAACATCCTGCAGCAAGCTGGAGCAGCAGTCCTAGCTCAGGCTAACCAACAGCCGCAGTTAGCGCTTCAGTTGTTAAATCGGTAGTTCGGTAACGCGAGGAGGGTATGGGTTTAGGTCTTAAAACCAACATCTCATCCCTCCTCGCCCAAAAACATCTCCGTAGTAGCACCACCTCCCTCAATCAGTCATACGAAAGACTCTCAAGCGGACTGAGAGTTAACAGAGCGTCTGATGACGCCGCGGGTATCGGCATTGCCGAGCGCCTTCGAAGTGATGCCCGGGTTGCCTCCGTTAGCATGAGGAACGCCAACGACGGGATCTCGCTCATCGCCGTCGCGGATGGCGCCATCAATCAGATCGTCACTATCTTTAATCGGCTCCTCGAGCTCGCGCAGCAGTCGGCTAACGCAGTCTACGGTCCAGAGCAGCGATCGGCATTGCAATCAGAGTTCGTCGCTCTCACGAGTGAGGTGGAACGAATAGCGGTCACCACCGAGTTCAATGGATTTAAGATTCTTAGTGGTGGTGGGCAGATCGCATTTCAAGTCGGTTTTGATGGCAGCTCAGTATCCGAGCTGTCATTCTCTGGTATTCGAGCGACACTCTCGGATCTCGGAATTGCACAGCTCAATACATCGCTTCCTATGTACTCCCTGGTGGGAGAGACGAGTGCTGAGGCACAGTCAGCGTCTCGCCTAACCGTTGATGCCCTGCAGAGTGCGGTGTTCCAGCTAAATAGGAACAGAGGAATTCTAGGTGCGGCGCAGAGCCGCCTTGAAACAGCCATTCGTAACCTCGGTGTTCAGAGAGAGAACTTCCAGTCCACAGAAGCTGGAATCATGGATGTGGACGCTGCCGAAGAGTCCGCCAATCTGACGCGCCTACAAACCCTGCAGCAGGCTGGCACAGCCATCCTCGCCCAGGCGAACTTGCAGCCTCGCACCGTGCTTGATTTACTGCGCGATTAGGGCTCGTAACTGCTCGCTTTCGCACCCTTTTAGCCTCCTCTCTTTGCACTTCTAGACCCCCAACCCTTGCCCACGATGCCCCTGGTCTCCTATAGTCCCCCCGGGTCAACGGAGAACACTATGAATATCAGTCACATCGAAGAACTTTTAGGCACCGAGGCGAAGAGCCTCCTGACGCATACCTGTAAGGGCATTCCCGCTTCTCAGCTCTCCTTGCCGGGCCCTGATTTTGTTGAACGTGTGTGGGCAGCAAGTGACCGGAACGTGCAGGTGCTACGCTCTATTCAGGCCCTGTATGATAACGGCCGTCTGAAAGGCACAGGGTACCTGTCCATCCTTCCAGTTGATCAAGGTATCGAGCATTCAGCAGGAGCGTCATTCGCCAAGAACCCAGCGTACTTCGACCCTGAGAATATCGTTCGCCTCGCTATTGAGGGAGGCTGCAATGCTGTCGCCACAACGTTTGGTGGGCTTGGGCTCCTCTCAAGAAAGTACGCGCACCGCATCCCGTTTATTCTTAAGATCAACCACAATGAGCTGCTCACTTATCCGAACAAGAGTGATCAGGTTATGTTTGCGCAGGTGCGTGACGCGTGGAACCAGGGGTGTGTAGCTATCGGCGCTACTATTTATTTCGGTTCTCCAGAATCGACTCGGCAGATCGTAGAGGTGTCTCGCGCATTCTCAGAGGCACATTCGCTCGGCATGGCAACCATCCTGTGGTGCTACCTCAGGAACTCCTCATTTAAGGTTAACGGAGTTAACCATGAGACCGCCGCAGACCTGACGGGACAAGGAAATCACCTCGGCTCCACGATCGAAGCGGATATCGTCAAGCAGAAGCTTCCAGAGAATAACGGTGGCTTCAAGGCGCTCAACACAGGCTCATCTTCATATGGGAAGTTAGATGAGCGGATGTACACCGAGCTCACAACCGATCACATCATCGACATGACTCGTTACCAAGTAGCCAACGGCTACATGGGTCGTATCGGGCTGATCAACTCAGGCGGTGGCTCTGGCAGTAATGACCTGAGTGAGGCGGTTAAGACAGCTGTCATCAACAAGCGCGCAGGTGGAATGGGACTCATCTCAGGACGCAAGGCGTTCCAGAAGCCGATGAAGGAAGGGGTAGCTATCTTGAACGCCATTCAGGATGTGTATCTCTGTAAGGATGTAACGGTTGCGTAGGCGACATCGCCACGCCACCATACACCTATGAGAGATCGTCACCTTGTAGTTTTGTCAGGAGCCGGCATCAGCGCCGAAAGCGGTCTCGGAACCTTTCGTGGCAGCGGTGGTCTTTGGGAGGGCGTCTCCGTCAAGGAGGTCGCGACTCCAGAGGCGTGGGAACGTGATCCAGCTAAGGTCTTACGTTTCTATAACGAGCGACGACGGGATATTCGCAACGCTGAACCAAACGAGGCGCACCTTGCGCTACAACAGCTTGAGGATGTTTTCAAGGTCACCATCATTACTCAGAACATCGATGATCTCCACGAGCGAGCAGGAAGCTCAAACGTTGTGCACCTGCACGGCGAAATAATGAAGGCTCGAAGCTCAGTTGATGAAGCGCTTCTCTTTCCACGAGAGAGCGATCTTGTGCTCGGCGAGAAGTGCCCAAACGGCTCGCAACTACGTCCGCACGTCGTCTGGTTTGGCGAGGCCGTGCCCATGATGGATAAGGCGATAGCAGTCGCTAAAACTGCTGACTTTTTCATTGTCGTCGGCACATCACTTGAAGTCTACCCTGCGGCAAGCCTCGTGGATTATGTACCATGGGAGTCAAACAAATTCCTGGTGGATCCCCAGCCAAGTGGATTAGCTGATGAGAGTTTTCATGTTGTAGAGGCTACCGCCGCTGAAGGTGTTCCCAAAATCGTTACGCAGCTGCGAGCGTTGATGGCGTGAGATTGAAGTATCCGGCTTCGAAAATCGCGAGTGGGGTATGCCGAAAGAGAGCTTTATGATGCTACGTCATCACATGAGACAACGCCCGTATTTCGTTGTTCTCTTTCTCTCCGCGCTATGCTTCGTTGTCGGGGTAATGGGAAGGTTCCATTTCTCTTCGCTTGGAATGTGGAGCTCATATAATCAAGTCGACGGTTCTGTGCCTGGCCTTATCGCCGGAGAGCCTCGAAGTATCCGTAGTGATGAGTGGCTCTTAGGCACGCCGTGGCTACTCTCGCAACTAAACTCCAATCCGCCCCTTGAGGCGAAGAATATCTCCGTAGGAGCAGAAACCTCAGCACTCCTTGTGGGCCTTCCAGTGAAGCATTGGTCGGCCGTCTTTCGACCGGCGCAGTGGGGATTTTTCCTCTTCAGCACTGAGCGGGGCTTTTCGTGGTACTGGATGGTGAGGAGTGTCGGGTGTTTCACGGCACTCATGATTTTGCTGCTTATGCTCACTGAAGAAGCGTTGCTTCTCTCGTTTGCAGGCGCGTTGTGGATCTATTTCTCGTCATTCACGCAGTGGTGGTTTGCGAGCGTTTCTGAGCTTCTTCTCTACTTTTCGTTAGGCTGCATCACTCTCCGACTCATCTTTACTGCCGCGAACCCCGGTGCCATGCTTCTCGCGGGAGCCGCTTTTCTTATCTCCGCGGGAGGATTCGCGCTTACGTTGTATCCCCCATTTCAAGTGCCTCTCTTCTATCTTGGAGTAGCGCTGATCCCTCTACTGCTCCGTGGTGTTTCGTTATATCGATCTTCTAGGTTGTGGTATCAGCTGGCCATACTGGGCGCTGCCTCCCTCATGGTGCTCTGCGCTGTCGTGCTCTTTCTTCGTGATAACGCCCAAGCGGTAGCTCTCATGGAGAATACCGTATACCCAGGACGAAGGCTCTCGGCAGGGGGAGGAGTGGCAGGGCAACGGTATTTCTCGGGTTTCTTTTCGCCGCTGTGGACTCAGGACGATTTTCCGCGACATTTGGGAAATATCTCAGAGGCAAGCTCATTTATCCTATTGTGGCCACTTGCGCTTGTCTCCATATCGCTAAGGACAAACCGACACTTCCTGAGTGCCATTGCTCCACTCGGGGCATACCTTGGGCTTACTGCTTTATGGGCTTATTATGGCATTCCAGCGTGGCTTGCACACGTATCAGGATGGGAGCTTGTGCCACCGAGTCGAGCGGTTGTTGGATGGGGGACCGCAAGTATAGTTTTTACAGTTCTTGTCCTGCGTTACGCCAAGCGCCTAGCTTGGTCCCGCGTGCTCCTTTTAACAGTAGCGAGCCTGGGAGCGATCGGTTTCTACTTCGTGTCGCATTCAGAGTTGCAACCCGCGACGATCTCGGTGGCTACGATGACACTTCTCGCAGCTGGGTTTCTGTGTGCGGCGGTCGGAATAAGTAGTCGTTCTCCATTGCTCTTGCTTCTCGGTGTGCTCGTCTTGTGCGCCTGGCCGCATAGCCTCGTAAATCCAGTTATGCGGGGTATGCGCCCCATACTTGAGAACCCTCTGGTCAGAGCCGTCACTGCGCTTGATGAGTCGCGAACTGCGCGCTGGATAGTATTCGACTCCTCGGAGCAAGCTCAGTTGGTAAAAGCGACCGGTCGAAAAGTCCTTAATGGGGCTCAGTATCTCCCGAACTTTTGGATGATGAAGAAGATAGACCCAAGCGGCGCTCAGAGAGATGTCTACAATCGCTACGCTCACGCCACGTTCTTGGTTGCGACTCCAGAGGCCCAGCAAGCGCTTTACCTCCCGGCGCCTGACGCCTGGCACTTGCATATCGATCCCTGTGGACAGAAATTTGCACAGCTTCGAGTGGATTATATCGTAATCACAAAGGCTCATCCCGAGCACAATCTGTCGTGCTATGAGCAGGTGTTTAGTGAGAATGCTATTTCGATCTATAGGAGGCGCTAAAGACTCTTCCCCCCGATTAACTAGCATTAATCGCCGCTAGATCTGTGAGATTTATCGCGATGTGTGGCGCTGTATGCATCGCTGCGATTCCCTCTGGGGGGCGAGCATACAAAGAGGTGAACGCCGACTGTAGCTATAGCATCAAAAATTGAATGTCGGAGTATGAATAGTAATGGCTTTTGAGGTGCACTGAAGTTCTATGGCGGCGCACCAGCAGCGAAAAAGATGCTAGTGTGCCGCCTCTAGGTAAGTTACTTCGTGCAGATCATTCGAGTACGGTTGTGATCTGGTGACTTAGCATAAAAGCAGGAATTGTTGCTGCTGTTATTAATACGCTTTGTTGTGGCGCTTGAAGCGTCAAATGTATGAGTTACAGCGCCGAATTTTCCATCAGGGGCGGACGAAGCATAAATCTTTGTCTTTACTCCCTGGCCATCAACGGCGAGCGTGCAGCTTCCGCTGTTCTTAGCTGCGCAACCACCCTTGAACGAGATTGATCCATCATTCGCCGCAAACGCAGCAACGGGCGCTACACATACTGCTACAGCTAGTAATGCAAAAATAGAACGTACCATAGTATCTCCTAAAAAATCCTGGAAGCATAATGCCATCCAAAGAGGTGGATAAAATATCCACCGTCGAAAGCTTGGCATAAGGCGAAAGAGACTTCAACAATAAACCTCTACGCCGTAAAACGACGTTAGGCGAATGGGTGACGCTCAGAAAACGCGATTGCTATCAACGGTAGTCCGGTCTGTGACCGTTTTGAGAGATGGCCTTACTGCCTCCTGGAAGCGCCGGCTAGCAACTCGGGCTCTAGTCGTGAATAAATTTCCACAGATAGCCGCTCCGAAAGTCTAGAGACCTATTGGGTGAAATGGGCCGTAGGAGCTCATTCGCACAACCATTATTTTTCACAAACTATCCTCGAGCGAATGTCTGGTCTCTCGTTGCCATTTGGTCCGGTTCTGATCTGAAAACAGCCGCCAGGAATGTTTTTAATTCTCATGCTCACCTCACCAGCTTCACTTACGGGATGGAGTCTTGAGGAGTATCGCTTGCAGCCAGCGCGTGGTGTCGAGCAGAGATAGAGCAGGGCACTCTCTGTATCAAGATCAAATCCCGAGAAGCGGGGCTTAAGAACGCATCCGCCAGTCGTGTTTTGCTTGGTGCATCCACCTCCAAAAGCGAGCTTTATTTCTGAAACATCTGCGCGAGCTTGAGAGATGAAGCTAAGTACTAGAGCAGTGACTAGCACTCCCATGTTAGATGCCGTTTTCATACGATTCTCCGATGTTTGATTGTGGCAGCCACGTATGCTCCCACCATTAATCAACTCGGAAAATACGCACTTATCGCGCTGATATATATGACAGCGAACACTCTCTGCGCTGAGGAGCGAGTTGAGTGGCCAGAGCCCCCTCAGCGCGAGCTTTCTGTCTTATGGTTCCCCGCCTGCTCGGCGAAGGTGTCAATCGGGTACAATATCGGCCAAGCGCGACCAAGGTGATACGGCGCGACAAGTCGATAACGACAAAACTCAGCTGAGCTTGCAAACTCGAATGATATTTTTGCACTCCCCGGCGCATACTCGCCAGTAGTTGCAGTGCTTAGCGTGGTCCAGGTGGCGCCCTCACCACAGCTAGCATATTGAAGTGCAACAGTAGCGCCATCGAGATATGAGCCGTTCGCAAGAACATCGACTTTAAGCGTGCATACTGTTCCGCTCGGAACCTGGTTTGCCTGCCTAATAGTTGAGCGATTCTCAAAGTAGTAATCACAAATTCCAACCATTCCCGCTTTGACGTTAAAGTCCGTGTTCGACGCTTTCTGGCCGATTGCATCAACGGTAAGAGCGATGCGCACGCGAGAATGCTCCTCAAACACGTTCTTTACAGTTATCTTCTGAGAGAATGAGCCCTGCTCCGCCAAAATTGATACCTCGGCACCAGATGCGCTTGAATGGAGTAGAAAGTCACCTCGCTCATCGCTCTCCGTCGAGTCACCAGTTGATTCAATTGTTAGCCGCATACCCTGCACAGGGCTTCCCTTGCGATCGACTACTGTACCTTCATACGCATTGAGTCCAGTGCCGGAAGTCCCGCCGCCACAGCCCACACAGCACACAAAAAACTGAATAAGAATTAAATGACTTACAATAGCTCGACGTGCCATGCGCATCACTCCTTTTCCTCGTCGGGTTCGCTGCTCTGCAGATTGAACTCATGGGTGTGACTGAAGGTGCCAACAATCACTCTATTTCTGCCTGTTTCGCCTCGCACGGATGGATTGATGTCCCGATCGAAGCGAGAAAGAATATCTCTTACTTGGGTGTGAAACTGCTTGCCAAGCTGAAGTAGGCGAGCCTTGATAGCTGGTAGGTGCTGATCCGGTATGTTGTCGTACTGAGTTCTTGCGTGAAGATTCGGACGTTCCGCAGAGATGAAGGCGTTTTCTTGAACTGCAGAGAGGAGATCATGCACATCCTCTGCGCCAAACTGTAGAGCTTTGACCGGATCGCCTTGCGCAATAAACTCAACTTGCGCCAAGCGTGCCATATCGCCTTCCATCGTTATGAGACCCAGGCGCTCGAGTTCAAATCTCACAGTATGTGGATTGAGATCCTTGCTGACAAGTCGAACGAGCTTTCGTAGCTCACTTGAGGGGCCAATAGTCGTAAGTCTTTTAGGCTTGCCCCTCTTGTCCAAGAACCTTCTGTCGCGCTCCCACTGTCCAACAATCCGTGTGATAAGATCTTTGGGATCCTTAGAGCCCTTTCGTGCGAGTAATCGTCGAACCTCTGGTCGTTGAAGCCCTGTCATCGCGCTCACCCGACTTAGACTGGCGTCGAGACCTCTGACGTCTAGCTGATCCTTGGCTGAGGCTACAAAGTTCTCTTTCGCGATCTCGACGAAGTCCTGAAAACGTATTCCTCTGGCGAGGCAGAAACCTGTAATCGGACGAAGCATCCGTGAAATACAAGAATTAAGAATGTTTCTGGAAGTTTCTGGCATAGTCGAGACACGGTGTGACCGTAGATTAAAGCAGATGACCCTCTCGCATACAAGCCAAAGGCCATAGGCGCATTGACACAAAAAGATGGACAAAATATACATCCTAAACGATGTCTTCTTGCCTACGCTCGATCAGGAACAACCTGGCTATTCTTCTGCTTTTTGCGGTGTTCCTGTGGCTGATGCATCCTGGACTGTTCCAGGGGGTAACTGGTGGCTATATAGGGGGCGCGAGAGGGGATGCCGCCATCTATATTTATCTAGAACGTATCAATGCCGCTCGGTTTTTTACCTGGCCTAGTATCGGGTTTGATCTGCCCTCATTTTACCCCTACCGTCGGGCCCTTGCGTACTCAGATAATTTTCTCCTCCCAGGGCTTGTTGCCAAGCTGATGTACCTCTTCATTGAAAGTGAACCCCTGGTGTACAACCTGATCATTCTCGCAGCTCTAATCCTAAATGGTGTGGCCATGTTCGCACTCGCTCGCTGCGCTACTCAAAGCATTCCAGCCGCGATATTCGCGGGCTTCACATTCATGAGTTGTCCTTACTTCGCGTTCCATCGAGGTCATCCCCAGTTGCAGTTTGGCTTCTGGATCCCGCTCGCCCTTCTCACAACTCTTCGCTTCTTTGAGAGGCGCACCGCGTGGAGAGCCTCATGCATCGGCGCGGTTGTTGTCGGTGCGTTCTTCTCAGCGGTATATTATGCGATGTACTGCTACCTCCTGGCAGGAGTCTCTTTGGCGATTATGTGCCTTATAAGGTTTCGTACGGTCAGGCCTCGTGACGGACTGATGTTGGCTCTAGGTAACCTGCCGTGGCTCATTCTTCTCATCCCCGCGATTCGTCCATATTTAGAGGTTCGCAATTCCCTCGGTACAAATCCGCTTTCTATTCTTAAAATGCACTCTCCGCCTTTATCTGGATTCATCGCGGCCCCGGCGCTGGCGGATCTCTGGTCGCCCCTGACGCAGCATCTATCAAGAATGGAGGGGTATCTCTTCTTTGGATTTGTCCCTTTGTTGTTCGCATTCGGTATGGCTTTTCGTCATGTGGCCAGCTGTTGTCGCGAGATAGGGGCAGGCGGCGCAAGCAAGACGATTCGGTGGAGCGGGTGGGTTATATTCGCAGTCGTGCTCATGGGGATTGCAAGAGGTACATATTTCGCCGCTCACCCAGGAGGCCGAACATTGCATCATCTAGCGTGGATACAGAGCGAAGTATGCTGGATTGTTCTAGCCGCCTTGCTTCTCATCGCGTGGTGCAGAAGACGACAAGGCAGATCTGAGTTAATTGATGAACCAGACTTAGTGGGTCTAATCCTCATCCTCGTTGTTTTCTTTGTATTCGCTACCCTGGGCATTAAGGATAGCGGAGCAGGAACAAGTAGAGCTCCAGAGCTGTATCGCTTCTTGATTAATCTTCCGGGATTCAATTCCCTTCGCGGGCTGAGTCGGATGGGGATAGTCGCAAATATGCTTGCTATTCTCCTAGCTGCGCTAGCTATCACGCGCTTGCGCTGCTATCACTGGGCGTCGACCCCTGTTCGCTTCAATAGCGTGGTTTTTGCCCTTGTTAGCTTAACAGCAGTTGAGCTTCATACTCGCCGGGAGGTGGTTGCTCCAGAAATCCCACAGCCTGAAGTGTACAAGCATCTTGCGACGCTCGACCCGGATGTAGCCGTGGTAGCAGTGCCGATCGAGTCTTCTGCAGGAAACGGGAGGTCGTTCATGATTTGGAATTCCTTGTATGCGCTGTGGACTAGCGAATATCCAAATCGAATCGTCAACGGATTCAGCGGCAAGCTTCCGCACTTCCAGAGTATCTCCGCTCATCTGCTAGACACGTTCCCGTCACGGAAATCGCTATCAGTCTTGGGGACTTTGGTCGGGGTTCATTATGTAGTCACAAATCCTCGTTTCTATGGGGAGCAAAAAGCTCGTATTGCCAAGAAAGCTGCTGACAAATTGCCGGAGCAAATTAAGACAATCGCGTGCGGCGCCAAACATAGCTGTCTTTTCGAGGTCCATCCAATCATTGCGACTTCTGACCTACCCTCGACAGACTTGATGCTCCCGGCCGCTGCGGTTGATCGAATTCTCTCATTTGAGGTTAAAACGGAATCTACTGAGCCTGGCTCGTCTGTGTCGATTCAGTGCGCTGTTTCGTCACGAGGCCATCTGCTCCGCAACTCCGATGTAGGAAGGATTGCTCCGGGTAGTGACTGGCAGCACGTTGAAGTAGTAGTCCCACCTAGTACCGAGCAGGTTCTGCCGGTTGTTGTTACCGTTCGCGCTGCCGAGAATCTTCCTTTGCTTATTAAAAATGTTGAGATTCGCCAGGCTCCGCAGGACGATTTGGCCAAAGAGCCGGCGCAATCATAGGTGCTAGAGCCTTGCCTACAGCCTCGTGGGCTCCGGCTCCTGGGTGGTGATCGTGCGGAATCGACAGCGACTCTGATGATATCCTGTCCCGTGAAATGATATCTTGGAAGGGGGCTTGAAGATCTAAGAAGCGAATCGTTTCTTTGCCGGGGCTATTTTTCAGAACCCACAGCTTGCCACGTAAAGTTTTAGCACTTTCATCGGGGTGTGGCGCGAGAAACACTGGGATGTTTCTCTCCTTGCAAAAAATAGCAAGTTCCAGGAGTGCACGGTTGGCATCAAGGGAGCGCAAAAGCGCTTTGCGTCGAGCTTGTGCCTGCTGGTCATCAGAGCGAATCGTTTGTTGATCAAATGCAGGCGCTGGCAGCAGCGAGGAGTTGTCGTTGAGATCGCGGATAAAGAACGGGAGGCCGAAATCGTTCTTTATGAAGTAGACGAGAACGACGTCAGGTGAAAAGCGAACACCCTTTTCGAAAAATCCGCCTACCTCCTGGAAAGTTGCATACCCGGGAACGCCAAAGTTCAACACCTCCACGCGCTCGCCCTGAGGAGCTGTTCGATTAAGTTCTGTCTCGAGCCAGCGACTAAACGTGGAATTTTGTGGCACTCCCCATCCAAACGCGTATGAATCTCCCAGAACTGCTATCCGCTTTGTGTGTAGGGGCTTGTCTTGGGCGATTTCAGGGCTTCTCATCCCAAAGCTGTTCATCTCAACTCTTTGCCCTCTGAATAGCGCCACGCGGTTTGGCTCAAGTTCGTAAATTATTTTATCCGAGGGGTTGGGGATGACGATGCCGCGTAGAGGGACCTCTCTTTGAGAGGACTGCTCCGAGCTCTTCCGCTGACGCATCGCGACCCGAAGATCTTCGAGGTTTTCAAAGGATGAACCGCTACCTACAGAAAAACGCGTGAATAGGGTAGGGCACAGGTAATACGTGAGAGCCGCCAGAAGGCACCCCAGGATAGAACCAGTACAGGCAAGTACTATTTGCGGCCGCATACGGAACACCGTCTAAAATATCTGCAGAGTAACTAAACGTACGGCGAGCTTAGTACGATACCTGCACACAGACAATGTTCAGGGTAAAGTGTCGTGCGGCGTGTGCTGATAGGCATTTAGCCCCTGCCACTTTCAAGAGATTCGATAGATTACTATTGCGAGCCTCAAACATCCTGTGACACCTCGGACAATCTTAGTGCTAACTAGAGCGCTGTTATTGATCAGATTCATAGAGGTAGCCTGGCCCGCACGTGCACATACCGGGGCAGTATTCGGAATGGTGTCTTAGGCGCAGATATCACTTTATAGACTACCTTAAGCGCTACACAGCACTCGTCGCTGAATCCACTGACGTATTAATTCCGCTACGTAGGTCTCGTGCCCCGTGTAGGCGTGATCTCGAGCACCACAGAGAATCTCTGTATCTACGCTGGCCGCACTTGTTGTAATTGACTCAATTCCCTTTGTGACCTGTTGAAACCATGACCACTCGCGCTCGGCCGCGAAGCTCAATACTGGCACTCGAATCTTAGAAGCCGCTTCTAGAGTTGTGCCCTGATAGGCATTGTCAACGCACCGAACAGTCGTATCAGCTTCGTGAAGCGCGATAGTTTTTCCTTCGTCGTGAGGAATAATCATTCGTCCATGCCCACGTTCGGTAAGACTCCGGGCCGCCGCGACAAGCTCATCTTTGCCCTCGAAGTTATACGACGAAGGAATAGCTGACATCAGTACTACGCCCCTCAAGCGCGGATGCCCCACTTCTCCGGCGAAGTATGCGCATTTCGCCCCACCCAAGCTGTGGCCAATGATCACGATCTCCTCACATCCCTGTGAAACCAAAAAATCGATATTCGTGCGGAAATCAACAGCACAGTCGTTAAAAAACTCAGGCGCGTGAAAACCACGATTCATGGTGAGTACCGTGGAGATGCCAGCAGCTGACAGTTCGTCGCCTATAGCCGCCATCGCTTTTCCGCAAAATCCGCGAACACGTACCCGAGCGTCGTGCCAGAACGTCCAACCATGAACGAGGACAGCACCAAGTTTTACGGGTTTGCCTACTGCAGGCCAAAAAAGCCCCTCGTTTTCGTAATCATCAGGCGTAGAGAGATAGACTAGCTTCATGAAAGCCATCCTTAAAATAGCTTAAGTACTTTTGCTCCGTCACGCTCAAAGAGGATTGTTGAACTCTCGATGACACGACTCTTTCCCCTGATACATCCAGGATTCTGACTGGGTAAAAAGAGGAATCTCACGTTGCGGCGCTTGAGCCAATCAACATCAAATCTGGAGCACACATACCTGCGATAATTAGCAAATGTCCACTGAGGAGAGCCTCTGCTGTAAAAAAATGCTACTGGGAGCGGCGACACCAGCGGTACAAGACGACTTGCCCCGAAAGGGAAAAGCCACTCCTCAGTTCCAAGGTCTGCAGGGTGAGTTGGGATCATAATCTTAGGGATCTCGTCGTAAGAGAGCGACGAGTACTTGGAGAGTATATCGTTTCCGAGTTCAGTCACGAAGGCAAGTGCAGCCCGGTCTCCCACACTTACGCTACCTAGGCTTCCGCAGTAGGTGCGGCGTGGTTTCGTGTTTAGAAATCGACTGTAGGTTGCTAGCGACTCATCAGGCGTAGTGACCGCAAGGATGCCAACTGCCAACGCAGCAAGCGAGCCCCACCCTCCCCATGAACGTGCGATCCACATCGAGCCTGTTGCTAGGAGGAGCAGACCCAAGACTGGGCCTGCCTGCATAATGCTCTGCATGATGTATGGCTGCACGAGATATAGAGGGCGATTAACATCTCCTGTCCGAGGAATCGTTAAGCTGAGGTAGAAACTCAACGAAAGATAGACCAAAATGACCGCGAACCGTAAGGCTGAGCCCGGTGCCTTGACCAGCCACCACAGATATAAGCCTGAAAGAAGGAGGTAGAATTGCGCAGTAAAAAAATCGGGTGGAAAAGCGCCACCTACGACAATCGCGCTCATTCGAGTCGGACGCAGCCATGTAAAAATCGACTCCTCCGGTAACGTGAATTGCAGAGCAAGGGAGGCTGTGTGAGCCTCTTTGCTCGCGGGAGGTGTAAGGACTGAGATGATCATCTCAGAAAAATAGGGGTCACTTAGGATGAGAAGCACTCCGAAGAAACAAATCGCGATTAGCGATAAAATCCCTACGGTTACTCGGCTGTGGTCGGGAAACATCCATACAGTGCGCCCCAGCTCATACACAAACATCACACCGATCAAGCAGCAAGGAACCAGCGCGGTGATTGGATTTATAGTGGCGATAAGCGCGCCGCTAGCACCGAGCGACATGAGCAGTGTCCTTCGCTCCACACGACCGCGAGGCGAGCCCGAGAGCATGATGAGGCTTCCTAGCACTACCGCCATCAAAAGTGATGTCGACGCTCGCGCAGTACTTTCGCTGTGATACATCATCTGCTGATAGCCGTATGGAAGAATCGTCCAGTACGCGGTGAGCAGCAGGCACGAGGCGAGTGCTGTATGGAGCGTCGCAGTGAAGGACTTTAAAACCCCACGACAGTTGAGACAGTGCTCCGCTAAGGCAGCGCAAAAAAGTGCCGCGAGTATGAACTGCAGCATTGGTTGAATAGTTACTATCTCAACAGGAGAGAGTCCGGAAACAACACACCAGATGGCGCCCAGAACGGCGAATCCCGCCGGATAGCCAAAGGAGCCGATACCCAAGATCCCCTGATCCCACGGAACACCCCCAAGGCGAAGCACCTGCGATGTCCAAAACGCGTACTGGTCAGGATCACTCGAAAGCGCGATATCGCGAGGAAGCTCCCGCAAAGCTACTGGTATGACGCTTAGCGCGATCAGTCCGACGAATGCGACCGCATTTGACCACCACACTCGGTGTGACAACGCGTTTCTTGCGGCACGTGTCTGACTCTCAGCGCGATAGGCTGATATCACGAGCCCAACTAGTACCAGGACGATTTCGATTCGAGTTATTGGGAGCTGATAGCCCGTGGCCGCATACGCGACACCACTGCAACCTGCTCGCAGGAGGACCCAGGCCATGCACACACTTTGCCCAACCACCAGGGCTACTATCGAACGAGCAAGTGGCGTGAGATGCGGTGCTGCACATCCGCCCCGAAGCTTGCTGGCTAGTCGGCAAACAGCGTGTCCTATAAAGGTCAGAATGAGACATCCAGCGACAAGCCGAGCCCCTGCGTACCAGCTGGGCGTGACCACCTCGATCTGCTGATCAAGGAGGCTCCAATAGACCGCCGCATACGCTAAAGCGATGACCGCCAAGATAGCGGCGATACCGGGGATAGTGCGCGTCAAAGCCTTCATAGAGGTACAGCGAGTATGGCCGCACTCTGCCTAAAACTCCAGTCTTAGAGTCTCCAGCGTGCGTTCGGCCCTGTTTACTCCCCTCCTTGCAGGTACTAAACTCGCCGTACGTAACTCTCCGGGGAAGGTTCGTGAAACAACTCGTTACAAGTAATGCCATGAGAAATGAGGATCTGCTCCCGGTCGGGTCGCAGCCGGTGCAGGCCCCGCAGGTACAAGATAGGAGTGGCGCAACTACTGTACTCTTGCGTCGAGCCGCGTACGTGATAAGCCTGTTACGTGCCTTATGGCAGAGGTCTCAACCGCTGTATCGTCGTCGCCGCTTCGTGTTCTCTCCCCTGAGGCACACTGGCTCCGGATGTAGTCATGAACCTCAAAAGACCGCGGAGGGGCCCCAGGTCTGGGATTTACCTCTTCGTCGTTCAAGCCGTCATCCATGGGGACCCCTTGAGCTCTCTCTAGTATGCGACTCGCGCGAGCTTCCAGTTACAGCCCGTCTGCAATACAAAGTAGGAGAAAACTTTCAAGATGGACCTGATGTGTGGGTGCTTCTCGATAGGTCTGTTATATCGCGCCGTGTGGTTCATCTCGTTACTGATATTCGCGAGTTACGCTTAGCGGTCTACTCGGATGATCCTGATTTTACGCTGCGGTCATTTGAGCTTCGTGAAATCGGGAAACTTCAGCGGGCACGTACGAAGCTGTGTGCCGCTATTATCTGGCTCATGCGCAATCCTAGAGCGGTGCAAGCCAAAGCAAAGAAAGCGGTCGCGATGTATCGCAAGGGCGGCATAGGGGCTATCAAAGAGCGCCTTATCCGTTCTGATCGATATCCCGAGTGGGTGGCACTTCATGACTCACTTACGGAGTCTGACCGCCAGGCTATGAAGACAACGCTGTCTACGTTGTCGTATCAACCTCAAGTCTCGCTACTCTTGCCCGTCTATAACGTCCCAGAACGGTTCCTGCGTGCAGCGATCGAGTCTGTGCGCTCACAGCTGTACGAGAATTGGCAGCTGTGTATTGCAGATGATAACTCTCCAAGCCCTCATGTAAGACGTATTGTGGAAGAGTATACCGCCCGAGATCCTCGCATTGTAAGTGTATATAGGGATCATAACGGCCACATAGCTGAGGCCACCAATTCGGCGGCACGTATGGCTACCGGTGATTTTATCGGATTTCTCGATCATGATGATGAACTTCGTGAGAACGCTCTGTATTGGGTGATTAAAGAGTTGAACGAACATCGTGACGCTGATCTTATCTATAGCGATGAAGACAAGATTACTGAAGACGGGATACGACACTACCCGCACTTCAAGTCGGACTGGAATCCCGAACTATTGCTAGCTCAAAATTATGTATGCCACTTCACTGTTGTACGGCGCGCCCTCTTTGAGAGTTTGGGAGGTATTCGCAAAGGCTTCGATGGAGCGCAAGACTGGGACTTTGTTTTGCGCGCGTCTGAGCATACAACGCCGGCTAAAATCCGCCACATTGCCAAGATTCTGTACCACTGGCGAGTTATCGATGGATCGACAGCCAAAGCGACTGAATCCAAGCCATATGTCACTGCGGCCCAGATAAAAGCGGTTCGTGAGCATTTGGAGCGAACGGGTGACGTAGGCGCAGAGGTCGAGTCCCTTCCTGGTATCTCCATGCTGCGCGTACGCTACAGACTTCCTGACCCACAACCATTGGTGTCGGTAATAATACCGACGCACAACCAACGAGATATGCTCTCGAGTTGCATTGAGGGGGTGTTGCGACAGACCGCCTATAAAAATGTCGAGATAATAGTCGTAAACAATCGAAGTAACGACCCAGCGACATTGGAGTATCTCGCTCAGATTAATGGGCAGCCGCGAATATCGGTGATCGCAGATGATGGAGATTTTAACTTCTCACGTATCAACAACCGTGCAGTTTCGTTTGCTAAGGGCGAGTTGGTTTGCTTCCTTAATAACGACATTCAGATATCGAGCTCAGAATGGCTCAGTGAAATGGTAGCGAATATCACGCGACCTGGTATCGGAATTGTTGGCGCGAGACTCATGTATCCCGATGGAACCCTGCAGCACGCGGGAGTTATTCTTGGCATTGGTGGAGTCGCTGACCATATGTTCAAGCATGAGTCCTCGCAGAACACCGGATACTTTGGCCGCGCGATTTTACCACAAAATCTGAGCGCGGTGACTGCGGCGTGTATGCTTGTTAAAAAGAGTATTTTCGTCGATCTTGGCGGCTTTGATGAGCAGACCTTTGCCGTCGCCTATAATGATGTAGACTTCTGTCTTCGAGCGCGCCAGGCTGGGTACCTTGTGGTCTATACCCCCTACGCTGAGCTCATTCACCACGAGTCGAAATCGCGAGGGTATGAGGATACGCCTGAGAAGCAGGCGCGCTTTCGTAGGGAGTATGAGGCGATGATACACCGGTGGAGTGAGCTGCTGAGGAGAGATCCGTATTACAATTCTAATCTCTCGCAGACGAGAGCAGATTTTACGGTTAACGTTGCAAGGCAGGTAAGCCCCGCGCACATTTAGGTCGACAAATAAAGTAAATTTACAAGCGTCTATGGATGTCGCAAAAAGATTCTGGGTGCTTTTGCTGCTTCTTCTCGTAGCCTGGTGTGCGGCTCTTTTTTTCAGTCAGCGTCTGACCCTGGTAGCTGACATCACGAACTTAGAGAATGATTCTTCCGCGCTCAACGGCATTCGTGCGGCAGCTCGAGGTAGTTGGGGAAAAAAGTCGTTGCGGGTCGAGACTCGCTCACTCGCAGCCCCGATAGAGCTACGGTTCGAAATAGAAAAAAACAGGGGGCAGTTTGAGCAGCTTGCCTCGCAAGTCCATATCCGTACCGCTGATGGAGCGCTACCGATCCTTGATAACGCGAAAGTTGAAGGGGACTCGCTCGTTTGGCGGTCCGAGTTGCCTACGTGCGAGATCAAAATTGATTCGAACTCGGTAGTTAA
>OMII01000159.1 GCA_900299055.1 Pseudomonadota bacterium
GAGCCCAACCCCCTCCCATCCAATAAACATGACAGGCAAGGTCTTCGCCAAAACGAGCGTGAGCATCGAAGCGACGAAGAGATTTAAATAAGCAAAAAATCGAGGCTTCCCTTCATCGGTCGCCATGTATCCAAGAGAGTACACGTGGATGAGCGTTCCGACTCCCGTGATCACCAAACACATCACCGAAGAAAAAGAATCGAAGTAGAGCTCAAGTGGCAGCGTAAAGGACCCGAACGAAATCCAAGACGAAAGAACCCGCGTCAGCGGTCCCGTCGACCCCAATCCGAGAGACAGAGCTATCGACGAGGCGAACGAAATCGCTACTGCGAGCACCGCAACAAGGCCGGACAGTCTGGCGTTGATACTTCCCACGATATACGCGAGCGCCGATCCTAGAAGTGGCGCCAGTACGACTAATGCTAAAACCGTATCACCGTTACTCATGTCACCTACCATTTAAGCTCCGCCGCATCTGTTGTTTCAACCGAGGCGACACTGCGGAAGACCGAGAGAATAATCGCGAGGCCAATCGCTGATTCAGCAGCCGCGATAACCATCACGAAAAAAACCGCTATCTGGCCGTCAAGATTGCCATGAAGCTTACTGAACGCCACGAAGGCGAGATTGACAGCGTTGAGCATCATCTCAACACACATAAAGAGCACGATAGCGTTGCGACGTAGACAAACTCCCAGGGCGCCGATAATAAACAGCACCATAGAGAGCGCGAGATAAGTCATCATCGAACTCATTTATTCCCCCTTCAACAAACCACCCTGACGTGGGCCAAGCTGCGGTTGCTTGCGCTTGGCGAGCATCACAGCGCCAACAATTCCGATCAAAAGCACCAGAGACGACAGCTCGAACTGAACCGTATAGTGCGAGTACAGCTCCTGGCCAATTGCTTGAACTGTTCCTTCAGAGGCCCGCACATTATCAGCAAGCTGGTGACTCGATAGCCCCTGAAATCGCGAAAGGACGGGGGGTAACGCCGTAACAATGAGCACAATCCCACCAACCACCGCAGTCGCAAGCTGGGCGAGGCCCGGCTGCTTTCCCTGCTCCGTCTTAAGATTAAGAAGCATCAGCACAAACAAAACCAGCACCATAATCGCACCGGCGTACACCACCACCTGCGTGACAGCTAAAAAATGGGCGTTTAGCAGCGCGTACAGGCCCGCAATAGTGAGAAGGTTAGCGACCAGCGCGAATGCACTATACAGCGGATTGCGAAACGAAATAACAGCGATGCCAGAAACGAGCGCTGCCACTCCGAGGATAAACTCTATGAAACTCATACTAACACCTTGATGATGGCAGTTACCGCCAAGTTAACGAGACTTACAGGCAACAACATCTTCCACCCCAGGTTCATCAGCTGATCATAACGGAACCGAGGCAGCGTCCAACGAATCACAATCTGGAGCAAACAGAAAAACACAACTTTAGTCATGAGCACGACGTGCCCAACGAGCGCCGCCCACCAAACACCCTCGGGAAGCTTCACCCACGGAATGTGCCACCCTCCAAAGAAAAGAAGGGCGAGCAGAAGTGCGAAGAGCGCTATCTCACAAAACTCTCCCAACCAGAAAAGAAGAAACTTCATTCCCGAATACTCTGTGAAATATCCTGCCGCTAACTCAGACTCCGCTTCCGGGAGGTCGAACGGCCCTCGTTTCGTCTCTGCCATCCCCGCTAGAAGAAGCACAACAAAGCTTACTGGCTGCATGACCACGCCCCACTTTGGAATGAATCCCCACAACAAGTCCCCTTGACGCTCCACAATCGTGTAAACGTCCAAGGATCCGTACACCACGATCAAAGCGACAAACACCAATCCCATCGGCAACTCGTACGAGATCATCTGTGCAGCGGCGCGCAGTGATCCAAGGAGGGAGAACTTGTTGTTCCCAGTCCATCCCGCTATCGCGACTCCGTAAACAGCGACGGACCCCATCGCAAGCACAAAGAGGAGCCCTGCGTCGATGGGGGCTACACGGGGGTGGATGTAGTAACCAAAAAGAGTAAAGTCTGGCGCGAGCGGCAGCACTGCAAACGCGAGCATGATCGGCAACACCGCAATAATTGGCGCGGCAGCGTGCAAGAACTTCGAAGCTCCTTCCGGAACAAAGTCCTCTTTCCAAAGTCCCTTCACGGAATCACACAGCAGCGTGTTGATGACACCGAGCCATCCCATCATCCTCACAAAAGGAAGAGCCGGCTTCACAAACCATTTATCAGACTCAATAAATGCACCTGCTCTATTGGCGCCCACTCTATCCTGGATAAGGGCCGAGCCTTTTCGCTCTATCCACGTGCAGAGTGAACCAAGCACGAGGGCGATATTCATCACGAGAAAAACTTTTACGAGAAGTATAAATAGCTCAATCATACTCTACACCGCCGCGGACGTGCCCTGAGTCGTAGCGCCCTCTCCTGCTGAGGTCGCCTGCTTAGGAGAAGTTTGCAACTGAACCCCCCCTGCCTTAATCGTTTGAATTGTGAGCCCTTGCGAAGCGATAATCGAATCCGTTCCGAGGTACCAACGTGTCAGCTCTCGGTCACTCATCTTTTGAGTGTCCGCACTTACGATCTTGGCACCAGCGGCTTCTGATAGCTGCGCCAGAAATCTCCATTCAGGGACGGTTCCATCTCGCAACGGAACTACCGCCTGCGCGTATTGAAGTCGTAAGGCTCGATTTAACAACAGTCCTGACTTCTCGAGGATACTGCGCCCAGGAACAACGAATGATGCGGTTCCAGCTAGTGGCGACTCCCTGTCCGTCAAAACTGCAACCGAGACCTTCGCAGCCCGAAGACCTTCGAGAAGGGCCTGATCCATATCTTTCGATTCAATAGCTCGATCACCAAGCAGAAGAATATTTTCAATCTCCTTTCTCCGGATCTTGGCGAGAATCTCATTATACTCGCTCTGCGGATCCTCCCCGACAACGCCTGCCAGCTGCGCCCCTCGAAAGTTACTCGCATAATCGGGACTTACTAAAATTTCTTGGACTGGCGTGAGTGTCCGAGTTCGATACGAGATTACGGCCCGTCCCACCGACGAGGCCCTCAACATAAGCTGTCGTAGAATGTAGTACTCCTCAACGAGAAGGTCGGGGCTCGCTAGGACAGTCAACGTCTTTAGAGTATTCTTGAGAGCTCCAACTACCTCTGAAAGCGGGGCCTCTGAACCGTCTCGTCGTGAAATCCGCTCCACACGACGTGCTGGCAGGAACCGCCCAAACCCGTAACGCCCTTCGTCGCACAGCCACTCTTTGTTCACATTGTCGTTGCGTCGAGCTTTCACGAGCACGACATTTCCATCTCGCTCAGCCACTTTGACGCTACATCCCGTGGAACACCCCGTGCACACACTCTCGGTCTGCTTCGTAAACCAAATGCGCGTGTTGAACCGCCACTGGCGATGCGTAAGAGCTCCAACGGGACACAAATCTACCACTGTTCCGGAGAGCTCGTTATCAAGTTCCCGTCCAGGGCTTACTGCAATCACCGATTTATCGCCTCGATTCAGCATTCCCAACTCTGAGGTTTTTGTTACCTCATCGCAAAAGCGGATACAGCGCGTACACATGATGCAACGTTCGCCGTCAAGCATCACGTTAGGTCCCAGCGGAAGCGCCTTAATCTTGTGGACTTTCTCCTCCAGAAAGCGGCTCGAACGCGCATTGTATTCGAAGTGATAGTCCTGCAATTTGCAGTGTCCCGCCTGGTCACAAACCGTACAATCGAGCGGATGATTGATGAGGATAAACTCTAGTGTCGCTGCCTGCGCATCGGCGACATCCTTACTCGATTCATGGGTGGCTACTTCCATTCCCTCTGCCACCTGCGTATTGCACGCGATCGTCATCTTCGGCTGCCCCTTTACGGAGCATTGGCACATCCGACAATTACCAGCTACTGATAGATGCGGATGGTAGCAGTAGTGAGGAATCTCAACGCCGATAGTTTTTGCCGCCTCAATGAGATTCGTACCTTTCGGCACTTGAACAGGCTTCCCGTCGATAGTGAGGTTTATCACCTCGGGCGCTTTCGATGTTGCTGCGTCTGCCATGGTCTTATTTGCTCGTTACTCAGTTAGATTACTTCAGACTTAGGACAGCCTGAGAGCCCAGCTCCCAACTCATCCCGCACCGCGGAAAGTCGTAAGTCCGGTAGCTCTTTCTCGATCCTTGCGAGCAACGCATCCAGCTTCTGCTCCGTCAGGTTCTCAAAGTACACATCGTTGATTTGACACATAGGAGCCGTGCCGCACGAGCCTAGACACTCAACTTCTTCAAAGCTCCACAGACCATCCTTGCTCACCTGCCCCGGACTCAGCCCAAGCTTCTCGTGGAGATGCTCCGAAATACGCTTAGCACCACGAAGTGCACACGGGAGCGTCCTGCAGACCTGGATGTGATATTTTCCGACCGCCTTCTTGTAGTACATCGTGTAGAAGGTTGCGACTTCCCACACTTGCACCGGTGGCAGCGAAAGCTTCGCGGCGACCCATTCTATGCCCTCCTGGGTGATCAAACCAAAATGCTCTTGTGCGATGTACAAAAGGGGCATAACCGCCGAACGGCTCTGCGGGTACTGAGCTATGAGCTGCTCAGCGCGCTTCTCCGCCGCCGCGGGCAGTGACACAGGCCCCCTCACGGGAGTGATTTTTTTCGAATTGATATGAAAAACTTGTCCGCTATCGGTCACACTCACCACCTATCATGTTCATCATTCCAAACGTCGGGATCATGTCAGAGATGTTCGCCCCAAGAAGCATCTTTCGGAAGACGCCCATGTGAACGAAGCTCGGCGCTCTCACGTGAGCCCGGTATGGCTTGCCGCTACCGTCAGAAACTACGTAAAACCCCAACTCCCCGTTTCCACCCTCTACGGCGTGATACACAGAACCCTTAGGCGGCTTTACGCCGTACATGACAAGCTCAAAGTGGTTAATCATTCCATCAATTGAGCTATACACCTCGTCCTTCGGCATCAACGCAATATGTGGGTCATCAACAATAACTGGCCCCTCCGGCAAGTTATTCATCGCTTGCTCGCAGATACGAAGCGACTGCTCCATTTCCTGAAATCGCACCAAGTAGCGATCGTAGTTGTCACCCTTGGTACCCAGAGGTACTTCGAACTCAAAATCTTCATAGCTTGAATACGGAAAGGCCTTGCGCACGTCGTAATTAACTCCCGAGGCTCGTAGGATCGGCCCGGTCATACTGTAATTCACTGCCTCTTCGGCCGTGAGCACTGCAATGTCACACATACGGTCGATGAAGATTCGATTTCGGGTGACGAGCCTGTCACAGTTCACGAGGTGCTGCCTCACTGTGGCGAACGCTGCTGTCATCCGCTGCGCGAAGCCTGTTGTCAGATCGTCTTTAATGCCGCCGACTCGACCGAATGAAACCGTCAGGCGAGCTCCCGTAACCTCCTCGAGGAGATCCCATAGGACTTCACGGGCCTCCATCATGTAGAGCATTACCGTAAATGCCCCTAACTCCATCGCTGAAGCACCAAGACACGTGAGGTGATCACACACCCGCGAAATTTCGGATAAAACAACCCGGATATACTGAGCTCGCTTCGGAGCCTCAATTTCGAGAAGTTTCTCAATCGTATGGCACCATCCGAAGTTGTTGATAATCGGAGAGACATAATTGAGGCGGTCGGTGTACGGCATGACCTGGTTGTAATCAACGGTCTCGCACATCTTCTCAAATCCACGGTGGAGGTACCCAACATCCACATCGGCATCCAATATTTTTTCTCCGACTAACTCGGCAACCACTCGAACAGTCCCGTGCGTCGCTGGATGGGCTGGTCCCAGATTGACGATCATAGACTCTGAGTGGAGATCGTCGTCTATCTGTCGCGGACGCGCTGAGGTGGTAATACCACCTACTCCAAAATCAACTTCTAAAAGCTTGCCATCTGCCATGGTATTTCCTTGAAGCTCTTATACCCCTTTAGGCCGCGAGGTAGTGTCCTCCGGTTGTCGGCGCCCACGTATCGTAACCAAATCAGGACGGGACATCCGTCGTGCCGTATTCTCGACTTCCGGAGCGCGAAGGGGCACACGAGGTTGCTTGCCTTGTACGGGATAATCCTTGCGCAGCGGATGGCCAACGAACTCCTCGTACATCAACACTCGACGCAAGTCGGGGTGTCCAACAAAGGAAATGCCAAACATATCCCAGATCTCTCGCTCCAAAAAGTTCGCCCCTGCCCACAACTGAGTAGCAGTTGCTATCGCCGGCTTATCCTCAGCGAGGCTTACCGTAACGCACAGCCGCGAGCGAGTAGAAATGCTCAAGAGCTGGTAGACAACTTCAAAGCGCTCCGGCCGTTGATCCATCCAATCCACCGCTGTGATGTCGACCAGCATGGTAAAGAGCAGCCGAGGATCCTCCTTACAGCGCCTAAGCACCTCAGCAATATTCGAGGGTGACACGCGGATTGTGAGATCGCCTAAATTAGAGATCTTTTCCGACAACAGGGGCCCGCATACCCCCGTGAGAGCCTCACTGAGCTCCTCAATTGAACGTGCTGCTGTTACCATATGGCGCTGGTTGTATCCCAAGCATGACCAAGTAGCAACCATCCAAAAGCTTAAAAGCACTCATATTTTCCGCCCTTTACCGCATACTAAAGCACCCCCCTTGCAGTCGTCCTGAGCAAGCCCCCCCAGACCCCACACAGGCACCAATCTTCAGCCCCCTGTTATTTGCGTTCAGCGGCAGCGCTGGGTATACTCCCCCTCTTGGAATTGGTCTTTCGTTAGGGAGTATCGAATGGAATCTACAGCTGGTGCGAAGAAGAAGCGTTTATCACCCTCGTCAGTCAGCCAGATTCAGATTCTTAACGCCCTCGCCCCAGTATCCGCCGGGACAGCCTCCGAGCCTCGCAGACTCGACATTAACGAGATTGCGGAGCGGAGTGGGCTGCGAGACGAAAAGGAGACCCAACGATTCCTCTTCATTCTTGAAGGTCAGAAGCTTGTAACTCCCTTTCCAGAGGGAGATTTCACATCCAAGATCTGGCAGATCACCAACCAAGGTGTCCAGACGCTGCGTCACATCTCAAGCGCAATGACCAATTAGGTCTACGATCAGACCAGCAAGATCGGGGCCGGATATTAAACGGTGGAATGACCTAGCGACCGCAGTGGCTGCGGCACCAACTGGGCGGTCTCAGCTGTATAGCTTTAAAACACGGCGTCTGTCTTACTGCACACGTGCGTGTCGTCGCGCATAACCGAAGTACACTATCATTCCGATTGCTAGCCACACAAAGAGTCTTATCCATGTATCACGCGGAAGTGCCGCCATCTGCCCTAAGGCGCTCAACGCCCCCGCGATGGAGACAAAGCGCACACATGGGGCTTTGAATGGTCGGTGAGCATCTGGCTCATACACGCGTAATAAGAGCACCCCGACACATACCAGTACAAATGCGAGCAACGTGCCGATGGAAACCAACTCCCCCAGAACACCGATCGGGAACAACCCTGCAATGAGTGCTGACAACACTCCTGTCAGAACTGTCGTCACATAGGGTGTTCGATATTTCGGATGAATCTTCCCCGCAGCAGGTGGAAGCAGTCCATCTCGAGACATACTAAGCATTATCCGCGGCTGTGCCATCAGAAGCAGGAGCACCACCGAACTCAGCCCGGCAATCGCCCCACCTTTTAAGAAGGGACGCAACCAGGCTAGAGACTCTCCCGCCGCATTGACAGCAAAGGCTATTGAGTCAGGCACATTGAGTTGATCGTACTTTACCAATCCAGTTAAAACTGTAGCGACCAGGATGTAAAAAATCGTACACACTACAAGCGAGCCTATAATACCCATAGGCATATCCCGTTGAGGATTCTTTGTTTCCTGAGCGAGCGCTGAAACAGAGTCGAAACCAATATACGCAAAGAAGATAACTCCCGCTCCACGCAACACACCACTCCATCCATAGTCCCCAAAATGTCCCGTATTAGGGGGAATAAAAGGTACCCAGTTCGCGGGAACTACGTGCATAGCCCCACATACGATGAACAAGGACAGCACGGTGAGCTTCAGCGCGACAATTACATTGTTGAACTTTGCCGACTCACGAATCCCGATGTACAGCAACCATGAACAGAGCGCGACAATGACCATCGCCGGTACGTTAATAATCGCCCCCGAACTCTTCCACCCAGCATCGTGTGAAAAGGTAAAGGGCGAGCTCGTAAGCGCCGGAGGTAGTTGAATACCAAAATCGCGCAAAAAACTTACCACGTATCCTGACCACGAAACTGCAACTGTAGAGGCCCCAAACATATACTCCAGGACCAGGTCCCATCCGATGATCCACGCAACAAGCTGTCCAAGCGTGGCGTAGGCATACGTGTAGGCACTTCCCGAAATTGGAATCATCGCTGCTAGCTCTGCGTAGCATAGACCAGCAAAAACGCAGGCCAGACCCGACAAAATAAACGAGAGGGTTATCGCAGGGCCGGCGTATTGTGCTGCAGCCGGGCCTGTTATCGAGAAGATTCCGGCACCGATGATGCCTCCAACTCCTAAGAGGATGACATTCAATCCTGTCAGGGAGCGCGACAGTCCATGCTCCTGCTCCCCAGCTTCAATATGGATATCCGACAATGGTTTGCGCGCGAAAATACTGAGAAGCATAAGCACTCCGTGAGCTAATAGGGATGCACGTCATAGGCGCGAAGCGCCTATGACAGACACCATAGCAGCATAACGGGTTTCGAACTCGCCGCAATCAGGTAATTTGTCGGAGCGAAACTGTCACGGATCCGCCCTCCGTCTTCACCGCCCTCTCGAGCCTTGGAGAGGTGATACAATCGACAATTGACACGCACAGCGTCTCAGACTTGATATAGTCAGAATGCTTCGCAAGCACTTCATCAGCCCCATGAATAGCAAGCTCAATTCTATCCGCGATGTGCAGATCAGCCTCTTTCCGCATATCCTGGATCTCACGAACTAGATCGCGCGCCTGTCCCTCAAGAAGCAGCTCAGGGGTAACATCGGTATCCAGAGCGATGACGAATCCGGGGCCTGATTCTACCGCCAGCCCTTCCTTGCCAGCAAACCCAACCTCGACTTCACCAGGATTAAGCACTACATCCCCTACCTTCACCGTATTTTCACCAACAACCTCGAATTCACCCGCACGAACTTTTTGAATTACTTCCTGCACCCTGGAGCCAAGACGTGGTCCGAGAATCCGCGCATTCACCTTTGCACTCAGAATTGCAATCGAGGAGGGGTCTGCAAGAAAATCAACCGATTTCACATTCAATTCCCCGCACAAGACCGGAACGTACGCGGAAAGCTCCCCGGAGGCTCCACCCTTAATCGCAACTTTTGCTGACGCGAGCGGCAATCGCACGCGCAGCTTCTCTCGCGCTCGAACCGAAAGCCCGGCGGAAACCATCGCTCGGATCAGGTTCACATCTCTTGAAAGAGTCTCATCGATCAGTTTCTCGCGCGCCTCTGGCCAATCACTTAGATGTACACTATCGGCGTGTCCAAGCCGCTCCCACACCAACTCCGAGATAAATGGACAAAAAGGCGCCAGAAGCTGCGAGCAACGCGTAAGCACATCAAATAAGGTGGCGTAAAAAGACAATTTTTCCGGTGACCGAGGGTCCTCTGACCACACTCGTTCCCGACTCCGTCGAATATACCAGTTATTAAGCGTATCAAAGAACGGGGCGAATAACCGCATCGCCTCATTGATCCGGTAATTATCAAGCGCTGAAGTCACCGCTCGATTCAGGATTTCAAGCTCTGAAAGGATAAATCGATCCAGCTCGCTTAAGGCTTGTCCCTGCAGCGATATATCACTGACGCTCACCTTATCCACCTCGGTATACGAGGTGAAAAACGCAAGCGCGTTCCAGATCGGGAGCATGATCGATTTGACCATTCCCTCCACACCTTCATCTCGGAACGAGAGGTCTTCTATTCCAACCGCTGGCGAGGCGAACAGATAGCCACGCAATGCATCCCCCCCGTGCTGATCCATCAATATAAGGGGATCAGTGTAGTTTTTGAGGCTTTTTGACATTTTCTTGCCATCGGCGGCGAGTAGTGTGCCATGAACCATGCAGTGCTTAAATGCTGGGCGGTCAAAGATAGCTGTCGACAATACGTGCAGGTAATAGAACCAGCATCGGATCTGTCCTGTATACTCGACGATAAAGTCCGCCGGAAAATGCGACCTGAAATGCTCGGCGTTCTCAAACGGATAGTGAAACTGTCCGTAGGGCATCGAACCAGATTCAAACCAGCAGTCAAGAACCTCGGGCACGCGACTCATTTGTTTTCCACACGAGCAGCTTACCTTTACTGCATCGAGAAATTCCTTGTGTAGGTCGTCTAGTTTTACCCCTCCATCCTTTTCGAGATCCGCGACTGAGGAATACACTTTGTGAGTGCCACAATCCGCGCACTCCCATACCGGGATTGGCGTTGCCCAGTATCGATTGCGCGAAATATTCCAATCTCTCGCATTCTCAAGCCAATTGCCAAAACGTCCATCTTTGATAGTACCGGGATACCACTCTATCTCTTTATTCGCCTCGAGGAGTCGCTCGCGGATGGACTCAACCTTAAAGTACCATGCATCAAGCGCACGATAGATAAGTGGATTTCGGCACCGCCAGCAGTGGGGATAATTATGCTCTATCGTCTCATCTCGCACGACAACGCCGCGTTCCTTTAGCATCTTGATGATCGCTGGGTTCGCGTCGTGCACATTCTGACCCACGAAATCTGTCACTTCGTCCGTATAACGACCGGCTCCATCTACTGGATTCTTCACTTCAATGCCGTATTTGCGACATCCCCAGTAATCGTCTTCTCCGAAAGCCGGTGCCATGTGAACCACACCTGTACCATCGTCGGTAGAAACGAAATCAGCAGTGATAACGATGAAAGCTCGTTCCGCGCCCTTGAAGTATGGGAAAAGTGGCTCGTACCGAAGCGAGCGTTCTCGCAATTGCTGTCCAGTGCATCGCTCGATGATGGCAGGCTCCTTGCCCAGCTCTCGCTCGTATCGTTTGAGCGCTTTTTCCGCGAGCAACACCTTGCCAACCAAGGACTCAACGACCACGTACTCCACTTCAGGACCCACTGCGAGTGCGAGATTTGACGGCAAGGTCCAGGGCGTCGTCGTCCACGCGAGTACCGATATATCACCACCTTGCAGAGGAAACTTTACTGTAATCGCTCGATCTTGCTTTGGACGGGTACTGTCATCGACTCGGATTTCGGAGAGGGATAGCGGAGTCTCACAACGGTAACAGTAGGGAGCAACTCTGTAATCTTTGTAGATGAGCCCCTTGCGGTGAGCCTCTCCGAACGCCCATATCACTGACTCCATGAACGAGCGATCCAGGGTGCGATACGGCTTTTCCATATCGACCCAACGGCCGATTCGATCGATATAGGTACGCCAATTCTCATCGTAATCTGACACGATTCGGCGACACTCCGCGTTGAATGCCGCTACTCCAACTGTCTTTTCGATTTCACTCTTGTCTTTAAGTCCGAGATTTTTTTCCGCGATAGTTTCGATCGGCAGCCCATGACAATCCCATCCCCATGTTCGCGGAACATGGAAGCCGCGCATCGTTTTGTAGCGTCCGACAAGATCCTTCAGAGCCGATATAAAGATGGTTCCGTGATGAGGGCTACCTGTGGCGAAGGGCGGGCCGTCGTAAAAGATAAACTCGGGCTTATGACTACTACTGTTAACAGAACGTTCAAACGTCTTCTCCCGCTTCCAGCGCTCAACAACCCCCTTCTCAAGGGTGGGAAAATGCGGACGAGCCTCTACTTTTCGAAACCGAGCGTCGTGTGTCATATGTACCGTAAGATCCTGACTTCTCAGGGCC
>OMII01000160.1 GCA_900299055.1 Pseudomonadota bacterium
CGACCACCGAGATCTACACAAGGAGTATCGTCGGCAGCGTCAGATGTGTATAAGAGACAGCGTTTACACTCCGCACGTGGACGCCCTGGTCCGCTACAACCTCATCGTCCAAGCAGGCCTTCAGCGCTATGCGCTTGAAGAGCCAACCTCCACCCAAGGTATGCAGGTTCCTCGTCTAGTCGCCGGTGTGAAGGACGTCTCGGTGGATGCATTCGACTTCATCTTTTTCCGACGGCCAGTCGCTTCTGTCACTATGTACGGCACATTCCACTCTCGACGAGGCAAGGTGCAGGAGTGTGAGGTAACAGGCACCCACGGCGATTATAAGATCTTTGCCTTCGATCGAGAACTCACCTACTCCCTAGAAAAGGCTACCGAGGAGGCGGCCACAAAGCTCATCGCCTGTCTCGGCCTTACCAGCGGGAGCACTGCTACAGGGCCGGCAGCCGACAATATAAATCCATGAGAGTACTCCTCGTCGCTCTGATATCCGAGGGCCTGCTTTTCGTAGTGGCGACACTTCTCACACAAGCCCTTCACCTTGAGCTTGTCTGGGGCATCTCGAGCACAGCGGCGATGTCCGGAGTCGGACTAGCGTTACCGCCACTATTACTCAACACGATCATGTGGGAGCGAACACGCCGTCGGCCCGACTCGCCCTATGCGAGATTCTCTCGCGAAATAATAGTTCCGCTCTGCAAACACGTCTCCATTCCAGTTGCCGGCTCAATCGCGATTCTCTCGGGGTGGTGTGAAGAGTACTTTTTTCGGGGCGCACTATCCGCAAGTATCGCTCTCTATATGGGCCCTCTCGCGGCTTGTCTCATATCAAGCTTTCTCTTTGCCGCCATTCATTTCATCGGCAGCTTTAAACGCTTTGGGGCGATGCTTCCGCTTTATATGCTTATGGGGATCTATATCTGGAGCGCCCATAACCTCTCAGGATCTCTTTTTTGCGTTGCCGTTCTCCATGGATTCTACAACTTCATGGCCATTCTGCAGGTTAAACACCGAGTGCGCACCGTGGCTTGAAATCTAAAAAAGAGTGCTTATCTTTTACCTGAGACAGAGCTCTGTGTCGTGTCAGACAAACCTTATAGCGGAGATTTTATATGGTAGGTTCAAACTGCAGGCCTTCTCGTACCCTGATTCGAGCGCGCCATTATCCAATGGCCAGCCTATTTGATCAGATGAATCGTCTATTCGACGACGCTGCACCGACGATTCGCTGCGTTGACGAAGCCCCAAGGTTTCGCCCGCACATCGACATCCACGAGACCGAGCGCGAGTACCTCATCGCAGCCGAGTTTCCCGGCCTTGACGCAAGCGAGGTCTCTATCGAACTGAAGGACAACACCCTTGTCCTGTCTGGAGAGAAGCGCCCCTCAACCGATACGATTGCACGCGATGCTAAGGTCCTTGAACGTGGGTTTGGCACCTTCTCTCGCTCAATTCCGTTTTCGATTGAGATTGATGAGGAGAACCCCTCCGCCGATATGAAGAACGGCCTTTTAACCATTCGCGTACCAAAATCCCCAAAGGTAGTCAGAGGACCAAAGAAGGTGCCCATTCAGAGCTAGTGGCACGCACCCCGGGTCGTGTGACACCCGTCGCCGACCCGGGCCCGAAGAGAACGTGCCTGCAACGTCACTGGCCCCATATTGTATTCACTACCAACGCACGCCGTCTAACACCACATCGTAGCTTTACTGATTGTCTTTCGGTGTCGCTTTCGTCTCTAGCCATATTACCCAATGCGTGATTACACCCACTATTAGCGCGCAGATTCCCAGGTCCACAAATGCGCGAACACCGGACACGCAGTATCCAGGGCTCGTATCACACACATCAAATCCACCCCGAGTCAGAGATGGAGCCGCAGGAGCAAACGCGCCATAAGCGACCAACACCAAACCGGGAGCAAGTGAAAAAACGAGGTCAACCAGGCGCGTAAATCTCTTACGCGAAGGCCTGGCTTCTCCTGACACGACACGACGGACCTTCATCCATACCGTAAGCAGGCCAGCCCACAATACAAGCGCGCCACAGAGCGCTAGACCGTAACGTGGCTCGGCGGCCGCGACACCAAGCACTGCCCAACCACCAAACGAAAAACAGATAAGAATAAAAGCTGCCGCTCGCATTATTGAAAGGCCCTTTTTGCCGAAGTTAGAAGATTTTCCATCCCGTATATTGTCAAAGTCCGTTCGTACGCACAGATACTGACAGCCTGTGGCTACCTACCGCCTCTACCGTCCAAACATCGCCCGCGCTTCGCGAATCGCCGATTGAACAGCTTTCAGATCTTGCTCGCTTGAGTAGACTCCAAAGCTCATCCGCACCGTTGCCTGCACTCCTAAACGGCGAAGCGTCGGCATCGCGCAATGATTACCTGCTCGAATCTGAACGTTATGCGTATCAGCGATCGTGGCAAAATCGTGTGGATGAACCGTGTCGATGGAAAACGATACCACCGTCGCTTGCTCAGCCCCCACTGTAGCCGGACCATACAGAGAAACTCCCTGCTCTGCTCTGAGCATATCGACTGCAGCGCCAACAAGACTTCTCTCATGTGCAATCATCTCCTGGCGGGAGAAGCGCCCGAGGAACTTAATCGCCGCGCCCAAGGCTATCGCTTCAGGAAACGCGGGGGTGCCCGCCTCAAAGCGCTGCGGAATATCGGCGCACCCGAAGCCCTCGACGCTTACATACGAAATCATGTCACCACCCCCCTGAAACGGCTCCATCTCCTCTAGCCGCTCCGGTCTCGCATACAACACGCCGATACCGGTCGGACCGTAGATTTTATGACCGGAGAACACGTAGTAATCACAACCGAGACGCTCGACATCAACGCCGAGATGGGCCGCCCCCTGCGCACCATCGACGAGAACGCGAGCACCGACTTTTCGCGACGCAGCAACAACCTCGGCAATCGGAGTTACCGTGCCCAATGAATTAGCAAGTTGTGTTACAGCCACTAACGCCGGCTTATGGTCCCGCAATTTCTGGTTGAAATCGGACATATTCAGCTGACCGTCTGGGGTGATATCTGCAAAGACCACCTTTAAGTCACGTCGCTTAGCCAACATCTGCCAGGGGACAATGTTACTGTGATGTTCGAGTAGTGAAAGCAGCAGCACATCTCCCGGCTTAAAGAGATGCTCTGTGCTACGCGCGACAAGATTAATTCCCTCTGTCGCTCCGCGAACAAACACAATCGTCCGCTCGCTGCGCGCTCCGATATACCGAGCGACTATTCCCCGTGCCTGGTCGTACAACTCTGAAGCCTCGGCACTTAACCGATATGCACCCCTGTGAACATTTGCATTGTGGTGCACCAGGGTCCGACACAGTGACTCGATGACCACCCCAGGGCGCTGCGCTGTAGCAGCCGAATCCAGGTAACAACCACCAGGGCCCTCCGTATAGAACGGGAAATGTTCGCGACATTTTATTCCGGGGACCAAACTACCCGGGGTATCAGATTCCACGTATTTATTCCTCTTAGCCTGCTGATCAAACATTGCCCACGGACCACCTTCAACTAAAGTCGTTTCAGCTGGTTACCGCGTCGGATGCATTCTACACCGCCCTGGATAGGTTTTTCCAGCTACCGATGCCTGCGAGGCCCCTAGTCCCACAAATACTAGTGCTACCTGATTCGATCTCATGCCGACCCCGCACACAAACCCATTTTGACCCCATCCAGGGCCCGCAAGATTTTGGGGGTGGATGCATTTTTTCCTTGATATTCGAGATCCGGATCTATTATTGTGCCGGCTCTGGTTTGTTGAAGGTTAGCAGATAAAGGTATTCTTCTTTCGGACGGGTAGTTTTCGTTTTCCGCTTCGTCCCTGATTTTTCGCTATAGCCTAGCAAGTGAGCATCTTCCCTGCTTTAACGGGAGGGAGAAGTCACTAGCTTTGTGCCAAAAATCGGGAAGTCCTCGCTTGCTGTAGAGGAGGAGCGGCAAAAAAACACCAGGACATAGGGAGGCCTTTCTACACTGCGAGCCTTGATGTGCGAGCCCATCGCGCCGGCAAAACCAGTACTTGATGGCACTGCGACGACATCATCGGTCGAGGCTTCATCGCCCGAGCGAAACGAAAGTTAAACTGATGTTGTCTGTAAAAGCCTGTTAAACTTTTTGTTGGGACTATCAAAATATGAAATTCTGGTCGAATTCTGATGTTCCGCCTCCAGGTGGTGTGATTCCCGAGCTGCGATTGCTTGCAGCTGTTCTACAACGGGCTATCCACGATTTCATCGGTGGTGAAGGCGATGTACGCGAAGGCGCACGCTCATGGCTTATGGATGATGAGCCGACCGACGCTCCTCTTTCTTTTCGCTTTATCTGCGAGGCTTTGGACCTCGATGTTGCCAGCTTGCGAACTGCGATCGGCCGACAGGCTGATGCCCAGGTCCGTGAGTTTGCGGTAGCAGAAGCAGCTTCCTAAGTTAGTTGCTGCTACAAGAAACCCCGATACTGAGCCTGTGGCGCGGTGTCGGGGTTTTTCTTTGGCCTAGCGCATTCCCCAACTGCAATTGACTGCAATCCTAGCGTTTTTCTGTTGCGCACTATTTCCGACTAAATTTTACCTTCCGACGCTCGTTCGTTGTGGGTTATACTTACCGTATGTGGTGGCGGCCGTAGTGGGCTCAACCCTTGGAGTGTACCCACTCTAGGTTAATGCCTTCCAAGGATGCAAAAGCGTGGGGTTTGTCGTTATGACCGACAGTAAGGCAAGGGGAAACAACCCGGAGTTATGGGAGAAACTTCTCTCGGATCTGGACGAGAAGCTCCAACTGGGTCTCCTTGACCGTCTGCGCAGGATTGCCGCATACCATTTCGAATCTGATATCCTTTTTATCGACCCAGCAACACCGGAAGACGCTACATACCTCACAAAGGGAGCAACGTTTCAGCAGCTAGAGCTCCTTGCGCAAGACTCGACAAAGGTTCGCGAGGTTCGCGTGTGCAACAAGGGTAAGTTCCCAAAAGGCGAGTAGCGCTCGTCTCGGAATGAAGAACAAGTAAGTTTCCACGAAATAAAAAGGGAGGCATAAAGCCTCCCTTTCTACGTTAGGTGATGCTCACCAACCTACTCTGCCTGCTTCCGGAGAAACGTTGGAATCTCAAACTTCTCCTCGTCCTCGGAGGTCGATAGAACGGAAAGCTTCTTGAGCTTGATGACCTCTGATGCGCCATTTGATGGGGTTGCTGCACCCTTTCTGGCGAACGTCGGCACGTCAAAATTAGGGGCTCCCGTTGCTGTCTTTGTCGCAACCGTAGCAACCGTACCAGCCGCAGCCTGCGCCTTCTCGCCGAAACCAGTTGCAATGACGGTAACTCGAACCTTGTCAGACAGGTTCTCGTCGATAACCATACCCCAGATAATATTCGCATCCTCGTGAGCCTCAGAGTGGATAAGCTCTGCCGCTTCGTTAACCTCTTGAAGGGTAACATCTGGCGATGCCGTAACGTTGATGAGAACTCCCCGAGCACCATGGATTGAGATATCCTCCAGGAGCGGGCTTGAAATAGCCTTCTCGGCGGCCTCAACGGCCCGATTGTCTCCACTACCCTCGCCAGTACCCATCATCGCCATACCCATCTCGGACATAACCGCCCGAACGTCAGCGAAATCGACGTTAACCAACCCCTCACAGATGATCAGGTCACTGATACCCTTTACAGCCTGGTAAAGAACATCATCAGCCTTGCGGAACGTGTCCAGAAGCGATGTGTTTCTTCCAGCTATCGAGAGAAGTCGTTGGTTCGGAATCGTAATGAGCGTATCCGCGTGCTTGCGAAGCTCTTCAATACCTTGATCGGCGTTACGCATACGGCGCTTGCCCTCGAAGAGGAAAGGCTTAGTAACAACGCCGACCGTTAGGCATCCGAGGCTCTTGGCCACCTCAGCCACCACGGAAGCACCGTAGGTACCAGTGCCTCCACCCATTCCCGCCGTGATGAAGACCATGTCCGCACCATCGAGCGCCTTTCGAATCGACTCTACGCTCTCGCGAGCAGCTGCGCGACCAACTTCCGGGTCAGCACCAGCACCAAGACCCTTGGTGATGTCGTCACCAAGACGAATCTTGTTTATCGGAAGCGATGAGACAAGCGCTTGAGCATCCGTGTTCGCGGCGAAGAACTCAACGCCACTTAAACCGCTGCGAATCATGTTATTAACGGCGTTTAATCCGCCACCGCCAATACCAAACACCTTGATATTCGCATTGCTCGCTTGAAGAAGCTTGTTTTTTACCTCATCCATGCCGCTATCCTCCGCACTACCTTGAAAATCTAAATTGAGCTGTTGACCGTCCGACACTCTAGCACTCACTTTTAAAAAACCGAACAAAAAGCTGAGGGTGATACCCGAATTTTAGAACTTTTTTTCGGAACCTCGCTAAATCCGTTCAGAGCGCCCCTCCCCGGACCGCGCCATTATTCCCCTTTAAGGGGAAAAGTAAAGAGAGACAAAAGCTGTTTCCCTCACTCGGCCGGCCTCTTTTGGCTCCAACCAAAATTAACCTGCGCGCCACTTGTTTCTTTTTCTAAGATGGTATAACCGCCCCTCGAAAAGGACCACCTCTGCCAGACAAAAATCCTTTAAAAATGCTCAGAGAACCAGCCGACAACGCGGCGGACTGTACTTCCAACCGCCCCCTTTCCAGCCCGAGCTTTCGGCAAGCCTGAGTGAACCGCGCCATGCAACACAAGGCCAACGGCTGCCGAATACTCAGGGCCCTTAATTAAATCGAGTAGACCCCCAACGGACTGTGCTGCGCCAACGCGAACTGGAAGATTAAAGGCGTGCTCAGCTACCTGCCCGATTCCTGGGAGACTAGCGCTGCCACCTGTAATGACCACACCGCTCGTGAGCAGGTCCTGACAACCCGCCTTCGCGAGTTCTTTCTGAATCAAGCTGAAGATCTCCGAGGTGCGCGGCTCGATTATCTCCGCCAGCACTAACTTCGAGAGCACACGTGGCGCTCGCCCCCCAACTGAAGGCACTTCGATGATATCAGCCTTCGATACGCCTGCGGTGACTGCCGCTCCGTATTCACACTTGATGCGCTCTGCTGCCGCCAAGGGCGTCCGTAATCCTGCGGCGATGTCATTCGTTATATGATTTCCGCCTACCGCGAGTACTGACGTGAACTTTATGGCGCCTGCGTGAAAGACCGAGATGCTACACGTGCCACCGCCAATATCGAGCAGCATAACACCTAGCTCC
>OMII01000161.1 GCA_900299055.1 Pseudomonadota bacterium
ACTCCATATAGCGTGAGACAGACGCTAGATCGGGCGCTTCGGCTTTGATAATCTGAGTCTTTAGATCAGCCGTCACTACTAGCATAGAGCCAGATCGTTCTACAAATACGCACGCGGATGAGCGTGCTTGGCAATCTAGGTGCCACGCGTTGCGAAGCGCGTTTCTGGTTGTCTGAGTCAGGAGTAGAAAACCTCGTGTCCGAGCAATCTCGAGTCGACGAAGTTCATCATGGCGTAGTCTGTGGCGAATCTGCCGACTGCCAACTTCTTTTCGGGATGGTTTCCCTCGAACGAGTAGGGCTACATCATCTTTCGTTACTGACGCAATCGGTTTCATATTGTCGAGTTCGGAGAGAATAGAGAAAGTTGAGTATCAGGGGATTTCATCGAAGCTTTAGACGAGGTCGAGCGCCTTCGTCTGGCGCGACTGCCGTGTTTGAGTAGTGCTTGCCTTGAGAGTCGTTTAACTTCGGCACGCTGGCGAAAGTTACCTATTATCGTGCGAGCCGCCTTCACTGCCTCGCTATGAATTACTATCCGGCTCGGATATGTGCTGTTGGGTACAAAACCACATTCCTTCTGTTCGAGCGGGGAGAGGTTCCATGGCTCGTGAATGAGCTTGCCTGGTATGTGAGCAAGCTCAGGCACCCAAGCACGTGTGAACTCTCCTGTGGGGTCATGATCGTAGCCTTGCTTTACAGGGTCGTACATTCGCAGGGTGTTGATGCCGGTCGTGCCCGATTGCATCTGAATCTGGGCGTAGTGGATTCCAGGCTCGTAGTCGAGAAATTGTTGAGCAAGAAAATGCGCAAAGAGTCTCCAGTCGAGAAACAGATCGTAGGCTGCAAAACTCACTAGCATCGCCCGCATCCTGAAGTTAAGCCATCCTGTGGCACGCAGGTAGCGCATACACGCGTCCACAAAGGGATAGCCGGTGGCGCCAGCTTGCCAGGCGATCAGGTGACTTTGATTACCCTCACGCGAGCGCATCTCATTAAGAGCTCGAATGAAGCACTCATACTCTACCTCCGGCTCACTTTCGAGCTTCTGAATAAAATGACAGTGCCAGTGTAGTCGAGAGCTAAAGGCGTGCAAGGAGCGAAGCCAGCGTCCACGAAGGGGCGCTGGAAGCAATCGAAGTTCTGCCTGACGGGCGCGTGTCTGCGTCACAACCGTTCTCAGTGAAACGTTTCCCCACGCAAGGTAGGGACTTAGGCGAGAGCCGAATGTAGAGGCTGTGATAGGGCTCGAAATTCCTCCCGAGTATCCCTCGCCACGAAGATTCAGGAACGACCGTAAGCAGATGTTCGCGGCTCTTTCACCAGGGAGTTGATGATTTTGTGTCGGTGTAAAGGCCGTCTCTCGATGTGGGATCTCTCCTAAATCTACTGGCACGGGTAAAAGCCTCTCTGGTGAGGCAAGGAGAGGTGAGGACATACATTCCTCCCAGTGATGGCTCCAGTGCTCTCGACTTTTTAGCGGGCGTATCACTCCGAACTGTCTGCGCTCGTTCCAGGTAATCCCACGAGAACGACACCAGGCGAGAATGGCGCGGTCTCGTTGATAGGTTTGTCCGTTGCCAGTTTCCTCGTGAGACCAAAGCGTGAATCGTCCCAAGCGCGATAGAAGATCCTCAAGGACGCTCACTGGATTGCCGCAGCGGACGACCAGTGGCTGCCCTAAGCGAGCTAAAGTCTCTCGCAGCTCCCGAACGGAACTGGTTACCCACCAACGATGAAGTTCGCTCATGTCCGGGGATGTCCACATATCCGGCTCGAATACGTACAGTGGAAGGACTCTGCCCTGGGTAGAGGCCATCATGAGCGGTTCGTGATCGACCACTCTGAGGTCGCGCTTGAACCAGACTATGTGAAAAGGGGCATTGGTGCGCACAATCCTGAAATGATATCCCAGGTGGAGTGGTCAACCCAAAGACAGATGTTCGTTGGTGTAGTAAACGCGTCGAAGGCTACTAGGGTTTTTAGCAGGGCTTCGCAGGGGCTATATTGTTACGGTATCCTTGTAAGCAGGTACGAATGTTGACCAGCCTAGCTCCGTGGTAAGAGTCGAAGCGAACGCACGCGCCGAGTCGAGTTCTCCGTGCACAACGCCTACGCGTGTCGGGGTGCCGGAACAAGACCGGCACCATCGAAGTAGTTCATCTCGGTCAGCGTGAGCACTCAGGCCGCTAATCTCGGCGACTTCTGCCCCCACAGGCACCTCCTCACCGAAAAGACGCAGGGACGGGTTGCCCCGCTTGAGCCAATCACCACGTGATCCAGGCGGTTGGAATCCGACAAACAAGACTGTGTTTCTGCGGTCCGAAACCCTGTGTTTCAGATGGTGCAGAATGCGCCCGCCTGTGAGCATCCCGCTCGCGGAGATCAGCACCATAGGCTCTTGAATCGAGTTGAGCGCTATTGACTCATCCCTACCTCGGATAAAGTGCATCTTTGGAACTTGAAATGGTTGAAAGCCGCGGGAAAGAAGCTCGCGTGCCTGTGGATCGTACTCATCTCTGTGGTGCTGGTAGATCAGAGTTGCATCGCTTGCCATCGGACTGTCGATGATGACAGGGATGTCGGGGATACGCTTGGCTGCTTTTAGCTCGCGTAGGTAGAAAAGAAGGGTTTGGGTGCGGCCAATCGCGAAGCTGGGAATGAGCGTTACGCCTCCCCGCCTGGTCGTTTTGTTAATTATGTCAGCGAGCAGATCGTGCACGTCGCGGTTCTTGGAGTGAAGGCGATCGCCGTATGTTGATTCGATTAACAATAGATCTCCCATCGTAACTGGCTGGGGATCGAGGAGTACGGGCTCTCCATAGCGACCGATGTCGCCCGAGAATACGATTTGTTTTCCGCCAAGGCTGAGGCTAAGTGAGCACGCCCCTAGTATGTGGCCCATCGGGCTCCAGCGCGCTGATATGCCTGAATGCACCGCTACGTTTGTATTGATCGCGACAGGACGAAGTTGTCGAATCGACTCCTGCGCGTCGGCCTCCGTGTATAGTGGTAGTGGAGGATGGTGGCGTGAGCGGCCACTTTCTGCTCGGTATGAGGCCTCTTCCTCCTGAAGGCGACCGCTATCGAGAAGTAGGAGTTGGGCCAGATCGGCGGTAGCTGGAGAGCAGTACACGGGAGCGGTTAGCCCGAGCTTGTGGTAGCGAGGAAGCATACCAATGTGATCAACGTGTGCGTGTGTGAGTAAAATCGCTGCGATCTCAGAGGTGTTGAACGCGGGCTGATCCCAGTTGCGCTCTCGCCATAGTCGATCGCCCTGAAAGATTCCACAGTCAACGAGGACCTTCGTTTTGCCGTCCGACACCAGATAGGTTGATCCGGTAACGGTCCCTGCGGCTCCAAGGAATGTAATCGTTACAGCCATGGCATCTGCTGCTACATCATCATGCGTGCGTCAGGAGTGAGCGAGTTATGGAGTGCACGAGGGTCCTTGTGGACGGAACTGACAAGCTGATTTTGGCTTGGCATTCCACGGCATACGAGCAAGAGCGATAGCCATGCCACACGTGTCGGTGACGCCTGCGAAAACTAGACCGGCCCCTACAAAAGCAGATAATGCGATCCAGCCTGGGTGAATCGTAAGTCCGAGAACTGCGCCGATGAGAACGAGTGAGCCAGCGGCGATCCGAACTTGACGTTCGATCGAGATTGTCTTTTTTCCCTCGACCACAGGCAGGCCCTGTGCGCGCCATGCCTTCATACCGCCCTCAAGAACTCGAAGCCCGGGAATGCTAGCGGCAGCGAGCTGCTGGGCGGCTTTCGTGGCCCTGCCACCAGAGCCGCACACGACGACGCAGCAGCTCTTTCCTTGAAGTGCCACTTGAACATCCGCGGGTTTTAGTTCGGTTACTGGGTGGAGCACGGCGCCTTCTATGTGCGCGTCCTCGAATTCAGCAGGCGTGCGCACGTCTAAAAAAAGCGCCTGGCCCTTCAGAGGTAGGGCGTCGTTGGGTTGAATTGATGAGAAGGCGACAGGGGACGTTGACATAGATGCACCTTAGGATAAGCCGAGTTGTTGAGGCGATTAGTATACCATTATCGGGCAAATATAAAAGTTTAAAGTGAGTGAAATCAGATGTTTGGATGTTTCCTACTTTTTTTGAGTGACGGGGTAGCTGCCGAATGCACGAGAGAGCCCCTGGCCGCCGTGAGTTTCTCGGGTTTGGAGCGGGATAAAGGGGGCTGCAGGGGTTGTAAAGGGCGTGAAAATATGTAGAATCTGGCGTCCTTGAGATCCGCCTACCTCCACTTTGGATGTTGGCTGTGTCTTGGGGCAAATGCGACCAGTTTGTATGGGGTGAGTACACCGTGATGGAGAGCCCCCCGTAGACGGTCAATTCTAGTTGCCAGCTCCGCTGTTATGCAACCGGGTCCGAGTCATGGATTACGGGTGTTGGAATAGCGGGGGGCAAAAGACAAAAGTATTGAGTGAGGAAGTTGTGAAGGTCCGAGCGTCGGTAAAGCCAATCTGTGGCTATTGTAAAGTCATTAAGCGCAAGGGGAAGATCTATGTCTTCTGCAGTCGCACGCCTAAGCATAAGCAACGCCAAGGGTAAGAAGTTAGGAGTAAGTACACATGCCACGTATTGCAGGAGTTGATCTTCCGCGAAACAAGAGAGTCCTTCGGGGGCTTACGTACATTTACGGTGTCGGTCTTACGAAGTCGAAGCAGATTCTTGATGAGACGGGTATCCCGCACGATGTGCGAACGGACGCGCTCACAGAGGAGCAGGTCGACAAAATCCGTAAGGTAATTGAGCGTCGTGAAAAAGTAGAGGGAGACCTTCGCCGAGAGATTCAAGCGTCTATGAAGCGTTTGATGGACCTTGGATGCTATCGCGGACTCCGTCACCGAAAGAATCTTCCAGCTCGTGGTCAACGTACCCGAACGAATGGTCGCACACGAAAGGGACCACGTCGTGCGCCGATTACTGGTAAGAAGCCAGCAACGAAGACCTAATAATTAATTGATATAGACCTTGTAAGGAGTTTTTGTGGCAGACGTACGCGCAGCTACATCAGCAGGAGCTAAAAAGAAGAAGGTGAAGAGGAATGTCCCTGTTGGCATTGCTCATGTTCACGCGACATTCAACAACACGATCGTGACGATTACTGACCCAGCGGGTAACGTAATCGCCTCATCGAGCTCGGGAGCGAATGGTTTTAAGGGTTCGCGAAAGTCGACCCCGTTCGCTGCTCAGGTCGCCGGTGACAACGCCGCGCGAAAGGCGAAGGAGGCTGGAGTGCGAACGGTGAGTGTTCGCATTAAGGGGCCAGGTTCTGGGCGCGAGTCAGCGCTGAGAGCCCTCCACTTGGCGGGCCTTCAAGTCACCCTCATCAAGGACATCACGCCGGTGCCGCACAACGGATGCCGCGCGAGAAAGAGCCGCCGCGTATAAGTTTGTAGGAAGGAACAGAAGTCATGGCAAGATATTGCGGATCAGTTTGTCGCTTGTGTCGCAGAGAGGGAGAGAAGCTCTTCCTCAAAGGCGAGCGTTGCTACACAGGTAAGTGTGCGGTTGAAAAGAGAGAAGGTGGACCGGGTCAACACGGCCGAGGGCGTCAGGCATTCTCGAACTTTAAGATTCAGCTACGTGAGAAGCAGAAAGTTAAGCGGTCGTATGGACTCCTGGAAGGTAAGTTTCGCGACACGTTTGACCGAGCGGCTCGAACTAAGGGTGTAACGGGAACGGAACTGCTTGTTCTTCTCGAGAGACGCCTTGATAACGTTGTATACCGACTCGGGCTCGGCTCGTCGCGCCGACAGGCTCGTCAGATCGTGAATCACGGTCATGTTTTGGTGAATGGAAAGCGCGTTTCGATTCCGTCCTACACAGTCTCCACGGGAGATGTTGTAGAGGTGGCTGAGGCGAGCAAGAAGAATCCGTTGGTGGTTGCGGCGATGGAAGCCGCTAAGTCGCGGATCATTCCTGAGTGGCTCTCGCTCGATCAGACAGCAGTACGTGGAACTGTTAACTCGGTTCCAACCCGCGAGCAGCTTCCGCCAACAATTCGCGAGCAGTTAATCGTAGAATTGTACTCACGATAATAGCAGTAACTCGCGGTGATGTCGCAGATGTCGACATTCACCGCGGGGGTAGTTAAACGTTTCACTTATCACAAATAGGAATAGAGGCATGAAGAAGGTCAGTCTCAAGGACTTAATAAGCCCAAACCGAGTCGAAGTAGAAGGCGCAACTGCGGACAGCCGATATGGTAAGTTCGTAGCGGAGCCTCTTGAGCGTGGTTTTGGTATGACGATTGGAACGGCGCTTCGCCGTATTCTCCTTTCGTCACTTCAAGGCGCTGCGATCACTTCAATCCGGATCGACGGTGTGTCCCATGAGTTTCAGACGATGCCAGGGGTCGTAGAAGACGTTACTGAGCTGTCGCTGAACCTCAAAGAGGTAGTGCTCCGGCTTGAGGACAAGGAGGAGGCTATTCTCCACGTAGAGGCACAAGGCCCATGCAAGGTCACTGCTGGAATGTTCCAGGGTGATCCAGCCGTTCAGGTTCTCAACCCAGAGCTCGTTATCGCGACTCTTGGAGAGGGCGCATCTCTTAAGATGGAAGTTTCGGTGAAAGTAGGGCGCGGATACGTTCCTGCTGACAAGAATAAAGTCGAGGGAGTTCCTGTTGGAACGATCTTCATCGATTCCATCTTTTCGCCAGTGCGTCGTGTAAACCTCGCGGTAACCAACGCGCGTGTTGGTCAGCGAACAGATTACGACAAACTCTCGATGGAGATCTGGAGTAACGGCAGTATCGACCCTCGGTCGGCCGTAGCGCAGGCTGCTCACATCTTGGTTGACCAGCTTGGAATCTTTGTTGGTCAGGATCTGATCGTAGAGCGAGAAGAGCCGAAGTCCGAGGAGCCCTCGAAGCGTTGGAACGACAATCTCTTCCGTCGAATCGACGAGCTTGAGCTTAGCGTTCGCTCGGCGAACTGTCTTGAGAATGCCGACATCAAGTACATCGGTGAGCTCGTTCAGAAGACAGAGGCTGAGATGCTTCGAACTAAGAATTTCGGACGTAAGTCTCTCAATGAGATTAAGGAGATCCTCAACGAAATGGGTCTCTCACTAGGTCTGAAGCTCGAGGAGTTCCCGTCACGTCGGGACCTCGATCAGATGAAGGAACAGACTGATCACTAATCAAGAGGTAGTAGTAGTATGAGACACGGAAAGGGTCTTAGGCAGTTAAGTAGATCAACCAGCCATCGTCGAGCGTTGTTGCGCAATCTCGCCACTTCGTTCATCAAGTATGAACGATTCGAGACGACAGTGGAGAAGGCAAAAGAAATCCGTCCTGTAGTTGAGCGTCTCATCACGCTTGGTAAGGACGATAACGTCCATTCCCGACGTCAGGTGTATAGCTACCTGATGGATAAGAGTGTCGTACATAAACTCTTTACGGATATCGGCGTGCGAGTGAAGAACCGAAATGGCGGTTATACTCGTATTGTCCGAACCCGTTACCGGAATGGTGATGCCGCTCAGATGGCCGTGATCGAGCTCGTTGATCGAGCTGGAGAGAAGGCTGTTGAGCCAAAGAAAGCTGAGAAGAAGGCAGCTCCGAAAGCGGCCAAGAAAGCTCCAGCTAAGTCAGAGGGAGCTGAGAAGAAGTCAGCTGCCAAGAAGACACCAGCAAAGAAGGCTGCCAAGAGCGAGTAGCTCTTCGGTGACTTCACAATGCAAGTAATGGGGGAGAGGGCGGAAACGTCCTCTCCCCCATTTGCTTCCAGCCCGATAAAATACCGAGCGGTGGACTACTTCTGGATTGTGCCTCGCTCTGGATGAGGATATTACCAGTGCATGGTTCAGTCACACACGACACTTGAGACAGCAAAGTTAGTCTTGGAGTCAGGTAGGGTTCTTGTGAAGGCCCTGCGATCTGGTGACACAGATACTTTGGAGCAGCTGGAGGCCTATACTGCGAGCTTTGAGAATTGGCAGCGAGGCTGGGCGAAGGGACAGGCGAAGTTCACTGCCCGTGAAGCTGAGATGGGTAGACGAATCGCTGAGCAGCACGCGCTTGTGATTGAGCTTACAACTGAGATGAAGCGCAGTGTAGAGAGCTCCCTCAAGAGTCTGCGGGGCTGGAATCGTGGACTTAAAGCTTATATCGATCACTTCCCTAAACAGCTCGGAACGATTCGTCCCCGAAAAGGATAGCTATATGAAGCAAACAAGTACGTTGTATGTCGCGTTCGTCCTCTTGGTCGTCTTTTCTGGGTGTGGGTACACCTTCCGGGGAAGCGGAAGCGCGCTGCCGCCGGATGTAAAGGCGATCTACATTCCGCAGGTAGACAACAATTCGACCAAGCTTGGTTTGGCGACAGTCCTGACTGACGCTATTCGTGATGAGTTTGACGGATACGGTACGGTATCGGTGGTAGACAGTCAGAATGAGGCGGATGCGGTTTTAAAGGTTACGATCGTTGACGTCAAGGAGACTACGAGTGCGGTGCGCGCTAATACGAACACATCTCTCCAGATGCAGACGACTATGTTCTTAACAGCTGAGCTTCGACGAGTCACGGGGCCGGTGCTATGGCGAGATAATCAGATCCGTGTGACGCAGACCTTTGGTGCTGATAGTAGCGTTGTGGTTACCTCGTCGGCGGCTTTTGCGGGAGGTTCTATATCATCGGGAGACCTATCCGGGTTGAGCAGTAGAGAAATTTCGCGTGGTCAGGAGGCGAGTGCTCTAAATTCGCTCTCGGAGGATGCGGCCCGCCAGATGTACGATAAAGCCATCGCCCCAGACTTCTAGAGTTAGAGCAGTCCTTAAGGCCAGTTTTTTGGTCGTTATGCCTCGACGAGCATAAGCGGAGCTATAATGGTATGCTTCCAGTGATCTTTTCACCACGCAAATAGTGTAGTCGGTTTTCACCTGAGCGACGAAGGAGTAAGCATTGCTTCGTCGTGCAGGGTGCTTCGCAGCTAGCGAGTAGAGGAAAGGTTTTATGTCTAAAGATCTCTTGTTAAAGAGGCGGTCAGCGACTGCCTCTGAGTCGGAGTCGATGGCTAGAGAGGCTTCACCCCTCTGGCCGACTATCGTCGTGGTTGCGCTGGTCGTGACCATGCTAGTTGGGCTATTTGTTTTCGTTGGATCGCTTCCCGCAATCCACGAACGACAAAAAGCCGAGGCTGCCCGCAAGGGAATGCTTCGGTAGCGGCGGGTCGTCAGAGGTTTTCGTAGCTGGTTTACACCGCGAAGCACCTCTGACGACACCAGAGCGTAGATCTTACAGGCTGTTAGTTCACCCTCCTTTAGTTTCACCTAATGCGCGTTCTCCGTAGGCTATTTCGCTACGGCACGCTTTTCTGACGTGATACCATATAAGGGTTAGGATACGGACGATACCTCGCTGCAAAAAGAGCGCGAGGGTCGGAGAGATGCAATTCTGACTGATAGCGCGTGGAAGGAGAGAGCTGCGAGCGTTGGTCGGAATAGAAGACGGAAAGAGAGAAGGCGAATGGCGCGATCATCACGCCATTCGCCTATGGGGGTAAGAGCCGCTAGTTAGATGAATAATTCTACTAGTGGAATTCGTCGTAATCCGTATCCTGACTCTGCCCCATCCAGTTTCAATCTTCACATCATCGAAAGTCGTCTGTGCTTACTGGTAGTGCTGTAGTAGCCTGCTCGAAATGTTTGAGATTTATCGGCACTACAAGGGTAATCACTACCTCCGGCTAGCCTCTTCGCTTCACTCAGAAGATCTTGCCATGCATGAGGTCTATAGGAGCCTTTACGACAATCCCAAGAGTCGATCGTGGGTGCGCCCTGCAGCTATGTTTCATGGTGTTACGGAGCAGGGGCAGCGCCGCTTCGCCTTGGTGGGTAGTTTGGAACGAGCCTTTCCAGACGATCAAGCGGAGCTGGTGTCTTTCAGGCACGAGGCCGCGGGGGCCGGAGTCTTACTCGATGGGTGTGTAGCGCCTGAGCCCGACAGTCGTCGGGGGGAGCGGTGGTGTATGAGAGATAGCACGGGAGAGACGGTATCAGTTGTGAATGTGGTACGGTTCGCACGGGGGGCTACCGGCTTTGCCTCCCTGGCGACGAGTCCTCACCATCGTGGTAAGGGGTTTGAGCCGTTGCTCGTACGAGGCCTTATGGAGCTGTTATGGATGGAGCGCTCAGCGATGAGGTTTTTTCTGTTTGCTGAGGCCCCCGTGGAAATGTACGAGCGCATCGGCTTTCGAGCTCTCTCTGATGCAGACCAGCATTTCAAGCCTGCGCTGGCCATGGCAACCGGAGCAGAGCCGCTGACTCCGCAGGAGCAAGGCGTCGTGAGAAGCTATTTTTAGCGTCGGTATCACGTTAGATCTTGGAGATGGCATTGCGGAGGACTCCTGGATCTTACAGATGGCTGTGATAATATCACGCTGCTAGGCGTGAGTGTGGAACCGCCGAAGGAGTACGACTATGTTACCAACGACAGGGAGTGATGTGCAGGAGGCGTTCGGGCGGGCGAAAAACCTAAATGCGGCGCTAAAGAATTTTATCAAGCGTGAGAGTCGTAGTGGGGATCAGGTCGTGACGTTTGCCAAAGAATTTCGAGCGGCGGTCGGCACTGGCAGAGAGATAGCCGTAAGTGCCTTCATCGAGAAGAATTACCCCAAAAAAGAGGTGTATTTTCTGGGGGTCGCTCGGTACGCTTTCCCGGAACTGGTTGAGTCTTGTGTTGGTCGAATTATCGATAAATACGCAGAAGCTTTTAACCAGACCTATGAACGCCAGGAGCAGGGAATTGCGGTTAAAGACGCAAAGACTTTTTGCGCGATAGTGCGGGAAGTTCATCAGATGGTGAAGGCCGATATTCAAGCCGCGGAGTTGCCAGTGAATGGATTTCTGGAGAACGCGTTGCTCTCAAGTGTTTTTGAGATAGACGTGCTAACAGAGGCGATGAGGGAGTTGTCGCGAGGATCCTAAGGGTCTTGGTGTTTGATAGGGGTGGCCCAGGACGGAGGGGTAGCCTCGAGGGGGTCGCGAGGTAGACGCCTGGGCGACTGCCCGGTGGAATGATTCTAGATAGGAATCGACAGGCCTACCTCAGGTGCTTTCAGGCAAAGATAGCTTCGCGTCAGAATTGCTTTTCTTGGTCCTTATGTACAGAAACCCCCGAAACCGCGTCAGCTAGTGTCCTTATCATGGACCTGGCCCTCTCCGCACTTTCGGGGGTTTTGATGTACTCGCCTGCGGCGAGTGCAATCAGCAATGGCTAGTCAGCGCTACTTGGCCTTCTTGACCTGCGCTTGAAGCCTGCTGATCTTGCGAGCGAGCGTTGCCTTGTGGAAAAGCCCCTTCTTGGAAGCCTTTGCCATCAGAGACTCAGCCTTTCGGGTTAGGGTCTCAGCCTCTGCCTTGTTGCCGCTTGTAGCTGCCGCTGAGGCGCTCTTGAGGGCTGTTCGAACAGCCGCCTTAGCGGAACGGTTGCGATCGCGTCGTTTGAGGCTCTGTCGGTGACGCTTAATTGCGGACTTATGATTTGCCATAACTGCTTTAATCAAAAACGTATATTACTAAATGTCGCGAGCGCTAGCTACGCCGGCCTCACAGCGACCAGACTCTATACCACGGAGGGGGGTTAGACTCAAACCCCTGGGCCTAAAAACGGGTTAGGCTGCGCCTTTTTTGGGGCCCAGGACTTTGGGGAAGAACTGGTCAGTCCAGGACCGCGTTGCACCAGTCTGGCCATGATAGTGGCCCTTCCCGCCCTCTCCGTAGGCCACCGTGGGTGCCGATTCCATCCCTAGAAACACCAACTGGGCAACCCTCATACCCTTAACGAGCTCACGGGGGTATGGACCGAGATTTTGAAGTTCGAGGGTTACTTGCCCTTCAAATCCACAGTCAATCCAGCCGCTTAGGCTGTGGTTGAGCCACAGTCGGCCCAACGAGCTCTTTAGCTTCAGATCGCACACAACATCACGGGGCATTTTTATGTACTCCTGGGTCGTGGCAAGGATTACCTCTCCAGGAAATAAAACGATGGAATCTGAGACTAACTCCTCTGGATCTCGAGTCGGGCAGATCCAGTGGTTACCCACTGTAACGTCGTAACTAGCTGGGTTTACGTGCTCTGGATTGAACGGGTAAATCCCGCCTTTTTCCGCGAACTCTCGAATCCAGTGGTCGGGCTTGATCATGGTGTTGTATCCTGACTCTTCAAAGTTTTACTCCGTTTCCATAGTCCATCTGCCGATAGAAATAAAGGACCCTTGCGGTGTTCTAGGTACGAATTATGGAGCATGACGAAAACTTATTTCACGCCGCACTCCTGCTGGAGGACGAGGATGCTCATGCACTGCTGATTGAGCGTGGTTTGAAGGCGTTCGTGGGGCGCGTCGACCGTGTGACTTCACTGGGTCAGGCGCGAGAGCGACTCGGCAAGGGAGCATATGACCTTATCATCAGCGACCTTAATCTACCTGACGCTCGGGGTGATGAGGCAGTTCAAGCCATTCGTAAGGTAGCGCTTAAGACGCCGCTTGTCGTGCTGACATCGTCCGCAGCTCTTGGAGATGCGGTATCGGCCATGCGAGCGGGAGCGAGTGATTTTATCGTGAAGAATTTTGACGCCTCATTTCGGGACGTGGTTCGGCTTGCACTGTCACGGCTTCAAGGTGTCCAGCGGGCGGAGAGGGAAAGGGCCGAGGCTACTCGCGATAGAGACCTGCTCCAAGAGGCGATCGAGAATAGTAACGATGGTCTTGCGGTAGTGACAAGAGATGGCTTGGTACGTCATTGCAACTCCGGCTTTGTCTCTTTTTTGGAGGGGTTAGGGGTCACAACTCGAAATGTTTTCGATATGCCCGTCGCTACTCTCGAGCGAGGCGACGAGTTGCTGCAGCGGCTTCGCGAGCGAGTTGAAAATCTTGAGCCGGGCGGGGTGTGGACTACTGAGCTTGCGCAGTTCGGCGATGCAGAGGGTGCTTTCGATATGTCAGTATCGGCGGCGCGCGATCTCTCAGCGGAGCGTACAATTGTTTTGTGGGTTCGAGATATCAGGGAGCGAAAACGGCGAGATCGCCTGCAGCGCGAGATTTTGTCCGCTACCACACACGATCTAAAAGGACCTCTGGGGGCGATCTCAGTGTCGTGCGATGTGTTGCTTGATAAGCCAAATCCCGATGACAGAACGCACGCGCTTCTTGAGCGAATTTCGACCTCGGCAAATGCGGCGATCCACTTAATTGAGGAATTTTTGAGTATGCGCCGCATCGAAGAGGGTGCGTTTGTCATGCATCCGATCCGCTCTGAGGTTGACGGTATCGTGGCTCGTGTGGTCGAGTCTTTTGCGCTTACTGCAAAGACTCGTGGCGTTGAACTTGCCATGAGTCGGGTTGAATCAGGTCTCCTTGGCTGTGTGGACCCTCTCGGGTTTGAGCGAGTTCTATCCAATTTGGTTACCAATGGAATCAAGTTTACGCCCAAGGGTGGATGTGTCGCTGTGAGTATCTGCCGTGGTACGGGCGGAGTGCTCCTGTCAGTTCGCGACACCGGCTCGGGTATGGAGCCCTCAGAGGCCCAGCGCCTCTTCAATCGCTACGCTCGGCTGACATCGCACTCTCGGGTCGCTGGTTCTGGCCTGGGCCTCTTCATCGTTAAATGCATTGTGAATGCTCACGGCGGATCTATCGATGTCACGTCGGCGCCTGGGAAGGGAACGGTATTTGAGGTGTTTTTTCCAGATTTGCCTCCGTGCAATGAGCGGGGCGAGGTCCTTTGTCTCGACTTCGCTTAACGATATCGACCGGGTATCGGCTAGCTCGCTTTAATCGTCATGCATAGCAGTGGCCCGGAGCGACTTTATTTCATGAGACCTCGTGACAAGACTCGATAAGTTTCCGATTATCTGCCTAGTCCAGGGTTATTTCGGAGCGTATGTCGGTTGCAATAAGTAGTGGTCGGGTTCGGTTAGTGAGGGCGCTTGAAGCGTGCGTTGCTGTCTTTACGTTCACGCACTGGATGTGCAGTGCAACTGTTGGTTTCGCGATTCCGGTAGAGCTTTTTAATTCTCCGGTAGAGATTCGGTGTGAATCAAGTTCTACGTGTGGGGCGATTGCGCGTTCTGAACTCACGCTAGGAAGATACACAGGAGTAGCTGTTTCACGGCGCGGAGCAGGCTCTGCTTCTGTATCGGTTGAGAGAAATGATGGAGTGATGCGGTTTGAACTGCATGAGTCCTCGCCCGTTGTTCTCACTCTTACGTGGGACGGCGATCAGCACCCGGAACAGCTATCTGGTGCAGGCCTAAACTGCCTCGATTTGGGCCGAGAAGGTGCCTACGCCTTCATCCTTTCAGCGATATCGATAGACTCTGAGTGCTCAGCAAACGCGAGCGGCGAGGGATGTCCGAATTTTCAGATCGAGTCTCGGATGTATGACGCGGCAGATCCAACTGGCCAACGCTATTCGGTATCTATGATGACCAGATCGCTACCAGACAAGACGGATTTGGTAATTCCTTTTTCGAACTTTGTGCGAGAAGGGCCCCGAGGTAAGGGCAAAATCGGCTGCGTTGGCGCCGTGTCGATATCTTTTAGGTTTGAGGATTTTGATTCAGTTGAGTTGGAGTTAGGGCCAATCTACACAAATGGCCCGGAGGGGATGACGCCATTGCCAACACCGACGGCGGCGTGGACACAAACGCCTGAGACGAGGCCAACCGAGGCAGTCGTGCCGCTAGCCTCACCGACCGGGCTTCCAACAGTCGCGTCGCCGACACCAGTTGAAATGACCCCTGCGCCCACTCAACTAAGCGAGCGCCCGTTGTTCGAACCCTCCCCGAATGGGACCCTCATGGCTTCGACCCCGATTGTTGCTCACGTGCCGGCAGCCATCGAGGATGAAGAGGTAACGTACGGTCGGCTGGTAGATGGTGAATAACTACCGGTCTGAAGTGGGCCTGCGTGTTGATTCAATATGAATGTCGAGATAGCGTAAACGCTATGCCGAAACAGTTTGACATTCCTCGGGCCTACCGCTCGGATCTCATCGGAGCGATTAAAAAGCGTAGAGCGTTGAGTGATACTCGAAAAGAAGACCTTTCTCCCACGAGGGTCGACCTTGGGCCAGTAGTTTTTTATATCGCGCGATTTTTCGGCTTCTGCTACGGAGTTGAGAATGCCATCGAGATTGCGTATCGAGCGCTCGAGGAGAATCCAGGCAAGCGGATCTTCTTGCTCAGCGAGATGATTCATAATCCTCATGTTAACTCAGATTTGCTCTCACGAGGCGTTTCGTTTCTGCAGACGGTAGATGGGGAGCAGTTGATACCGTTTTCAGAGCTACGATCGGACGATGTGGTCATTGTGCCTGCGTTTGGCACGACCCGTGAGATATTCGAGAAGCTTGAGCGCCTCGGAATCAATCCACAAAGCTACAATGCGACGTGCCCATTTGTAGAGAAGGTTTGGAAGCGTGGTAGACAGTTGGCGCAGCAGGGGTACACCATAATCATCCATGGCAAGCACACGCATGAGGAGACTCGCGCTACTTTTTCTCAAATAAGGATTGATGGGCCGAGTGTGGTGGTTCGTGATAAGCGCGAGGCAGATCTGTTGTGTCGTTATGTGCGAAATGAACTCCCGAAAGAGAGTTTTTTTGAGGACTTCGCAGGGCGCCTCTCTCCGGGCTTTCGGGTGCCTGAAGATCTAGAGAGGCTTGGAGTTGTTAATCAGACAACCATGCTTGCCGAAGAGACGCACGAGATAGCCCTGATGGTTAAACAGGCAGTTGCGGAGAGGTTTAAGGGCGATGATGCGACGCTTCACTTCGCCGATACGCGAGATACGTTGTGTTATGCAACCTCTGAGAATCAGCGAGCCATGAGAGGGCTGTTAGCCGAGTCCGCAGACCTCGCGATCGTTGTTGGAGGCTACAACTCCTCTAATACCTCACACCTGGTTGAGCTTTGTGAGGGAAGGGTTCCCGTATTTTATGTTAAAGACGCGGAGGAGATCGTTTCGAGAGAAGAAATTCGGCATCGAGATCTCCTGAGGGGTGTGGTGAGCTCTCGTGAGTGGTTGCCTGATAAGAATCCCGTTAAAATCCTCATATCAGCGGGCGCTAGTTGCCCTGATGCGATGGTAGAGGCTGTACTGTCGCGAGTAGCGAGTCTGTTTCCGACGGCAAAGGCGTTGCAGGATTCAGGAAGCGCGGCGAGCCTGAGCGCTTGAGACGACGAATCGCCCGGTAAGTAACCTGAAACATTTTGTCGAAAACTACCTGCAGCGCTCCTGACTCGAAGCGCCGTAGTTCGTCGGTAAATCGAGAAAAATGATAGGGGCGACGGAGGAAGTGACGTAGTGCCTTGACGGTGCGAGGGGTGACCTCGTTGGTGTGGATGCAGATCGTTTGAACTCCGAATGGCATCCAGCGCGGCCTCCAGCTCTGTTGAGGGACAAAAATTAAGCCGTCTGACTCGTAGGGGTACATGGCAATCCCGTCCGTCACGCTCCGAAAGCCCTCATGACGGAGTGCGGCTAGAGTGTTGCTGTCAAAGGTGTGGTTGGGCGCCATCCAGGTGGTCGTGTTAATCTCATTGTGATCCAAAATCTGTTTGCCGAGTTGTATTTTTGCCAATTGAGTTTCGTAGGAGAAGCCTGCGAACTCTGACATCTCTTTAATCCCTAGCTCTGGTCCGAGGATCGCTGCGTGAGGAGTCGGCGATAGTATGTGCTGATAGCCGTGCTGAGCAAAGTCCGCTAGGTCTTCATCGCGAAGCCTTCGCATCATGCCCCAAAAGTCCCGGTGCGGGGGAGAAACATCAATCGTTATATCGTGATTGTCGGGGATAATTCCGAGGAGTGGTATTATGTTGTGGGTGCGGAGCAGCGTAAATAGAGCCCAGAACTTTTCCCAATTCATTCGCGGAGTGATGTCGTCGAACCGAAAGATGTATCGTGCGCTCATGCCCAGATTCTCCTCGCAAAAGAGAGTCCGCTTTGTAGGAGGCGACTGTGGCAAACAATTCCATTAAACTCGATGACGTGTTCTCCACCAAACTCACTTTTAAAACGAGCGATTGCGTTTTTTTCCGGATCGTCATTTTTCATGGGAATTCCCCCGAGGTCATACGAGGCATACCCGGCTTTGCCGAGGCTTTCAATTTCATACCAGTGCAGAAGTCGATTTGCTCGACCGATCGCATTTCGCTCCTCGCTGTTGGAGCGTTCTCGAAAATGAGAAGCGGAATAAAGAAGTCGAACGCGCTCCAGATTGCTATCTGCGATGTAGGCATGCATTGCGACAGTATCGCCCTTGCTGTCGGTGATAGCCGAGAAAATGAGGCTGTTTTTTGCGCAGAGAGCGTGAAGCTTTGCTGCGTTTGCGATGGGCAGCCGCTTGTGTGCCGCGAATAGATTGAAGAAGTCGCAGAAATTATCTATGTCTGATGCGGTAACACGTTGGGCAATCGAGGGCGTGTACCCTTCACGTTCGGCTCGTTTAATCTTATAGCGAGTGTTGCTTGAAAGTGAGTTGAAGATAATTCCACTATCGCCGCGAAGGTTGATAACTGACGTTTTAAACTGGTCGAACCCGTCCTGTGGCCGTCGGGCCTGCACGAAAAAAGTGATTGGGCTCTCTCCATCCACAGCTCTTGGGTTGTCAGAGAAGAAGATGTCGTTTATCGGAATTCCGTACTTATTACGAACTATCGAGATCATCGGCGCTCCTAGAGTTCTTGCTTAGAACAGATTGAGTGGCAGTTCATGCTCCTAGCGCACGCTACGTTAGATTGTTTGATTTCGGTATGAGCAGCAGCACCGAACTGTGAGTGGCGCAGGGCCCCGAGCGACTGTACTTTTGCGGCTGTTTTACGCTACAGTCGTTGTGCTTAGTAGAGTGGTTGGGTTCGCTAGTGCCTGGCGGTAACCTAGAAGCGGGTCGGAACAGAGCGCGTGTTGCGCAGAAGGGAATTATATGAAGTCTATCGATGTAAGCGGGGTATGTAACGGTATAGTCGATATCTTCGCGGACGTGAGCCAGGAGACGTTCGAGCCGCTGGGGTTTGATAAGGGCACCATGCGTCTGGTTGATGTGGTGGAGCAGCAGAGCCTGCTCGCGCAAGTCGGGGCCCATAGTCCTGTAATGCGAAGCGGAGGGTCAGTTGCCAATTCGCTTATCGCGATTGCACAGCTGGGTGGAAAGAGTGCGGTATGCTGCCAGCTCGCAAATGACGAGTATGGGCGGTTCTACCGTGACGAGTGCCTGCAGATGGGAATGAAGGTGCCAGTGCCTCTCGCATCGGAAGGATCCACAGGGACGTGTGTAGTGCTCGTAACTCCTGATGCAGAGCGTACCATGCGGACTTCACTTGGCGTGTGTACTAATCTGGGGCCGGCTCATATCGATCCGGTGATTGTATCGGAGTCGAAGTGGTTATTTGTTGAGGGCTACGTGTTTTCCAACTCAGACGATGGGCGCGCGGCAATCAGAGAGTCGGTTCGAGTTGCTAAGGAATCCGGTACCAAGATAGCGGTGACTTGCTCAGAGGCTTGGGTTGTACACGCTTTTGGAGACCCACTGCGTGAGACCCTTGCGGTCACAGACTTAATCTTTGCCAACGAAGAAGAGAGTATGGCACTTGCAGGAGCGAGTGATGTGCTTGCGGCGGGACGAACACTCAAAGAGAGGTTTCCCCACGTGGTCCTCACGGCTGGTCCAAAGGGTGCTTACCTTTGGTGGGAAGGGGAGGAGATTCATGTGCCAGCAGTCGCCTGTGAGCCCCGAGATCTGACTGGGGCTGGAGATATGTTCGCTGGAGCGTTTCTCTATGGTGTTACCCATGGTTTGAAACCTTACGATGCTGCGCATCGGGCTTGCTTCCTTGCGCGACACGTAATCGGACAGGTGGGCGCACGACTTCTAGGTGACGTAAAGGGTCTGTGGACGGCTGCATAGTGGAGTCGGTGCTGCGTGCCGGGTGATGGTGTGGTCTTTGTCGGCTGAATCACGCGGGAATACCGCAGCGCTTGTTGTGCTTCGAGAGTGTGGTATCAGCTAGTTAGGGCGCTGTTGGCGTCTATGCAATTTGCTTAGCCAAAATACCCCCGGTACCATGTCACACACGAGGCCTAAAGTGTCCATACCGTTTGGGTGAGGCCTTACAGAGCTGTCTTGGGTCTTTTAAGAATAGCGCTCTGGCTGCACGAGTAGGACTTAAAAACATCGGACGTTACGATGGCAAACTTTCAAGATTCTCGATTTTTTGGAATGTCACCCCGTGCCGTGCTCGCGGGTGTAATCGCGATAGCGGTAGTTGTCGGGTTGTTTTTTATCCCTGAGACAGTCAAGTTCCTGTTTGACGCCAAACCGAGGCAGGGTAAAGAGCGACTCGTTGCAAGTGTCGATAAGAAGACGGTAAAGCCAGTAGCTGCAGAGGGTGACCGCGCAGCGCTTGCTCCAGATTCTCTCAGTCAAGTCCGTTCCGAAGTGGCTCGGGCTAAAGCCGGCAGTGGGTCGTCTAATGTGAAAGCACCAAAGCGAGGTGGCGATGGAGAGGATCCTAGTCGAGGCGAGGGGCTTTTTACCGGGTGGAACTTTCGAGTGAAGGCGGGCACGTCTGGGGGAGAGAATACGCAACTACCACAAGGTCTCTCGATTGATCGTATCTCTTCAAAGGAGGGAGTTGCGTTTCTGCGCCGAGGAGCGGCGGACATTCGCAGATTCATAAAGACCGAGCGGGTTGATAAGACCGAGTTTAGGGATATCACAGACGCCTTTATCGGAGAGCTGGAAGATGTGGGGCCTGCCGTAGCAAAAGGCGCGTCCCCGGAAGAGATAGCTAATCGTCTTCGAACCGCGCACGTAGGTACGCTTCGCGCCATGTATCACGCTGGAGCAGATCGTGGATTTCTGATGCGCTGGATAGATGTTCCGGCAGTTAAGTTTATTGACGATCGTGGTGGAGTTGGCGCGATACGGAAGCTCCGTGGTTCATTTGCTCCACGTGTCACGCTCAGCGACGTTTCTGTGCGACAGCGGCCGGTGCGAGGTTGGGGAGCGGATGGACGTGCCCCGGCTTCAGTTCAGCTTGAGCTTTCCGTCAAGGGAAGTGACATTGACCACATCGTAGTGTACGCCAATGGAAGACAGGTACAGGATCTTCGCCCGTCACTGGCGACATCCTCGGATGTGCGATCGCTTCGGGTTGGTGGAGATGCGTATGGAGTGTGGTCTTTTGTCGTCCACGACAAATATGGCACACGTCCTTACACCAAGAGCTACTCATTTTACCCGCGAGTGAGAGCGTTCTCGCAGGCTGCCGACGGTACCTACCAGATAGCCTTTCTGCAGGGGAGCGCGCGTAATTCCCTCGACAGATACTTCTTTGCAGGCGCGTCAAGTCGACCTTCGATGACGTCTCGAGACCCTTTTATTGCTCGCTTCTAAGCTAGCTCTTCAGATTCCTGTAGCTTCTGCTATCGCTATCAGGTCGAGCCATTGGTCAAGCTTTATGCTCGCGCCACCGACTAGAGCCCCATCGACCTCTTTGATCCCCAGTATCTCGCGGAAGTTTTGAGGATTAACGCTACCGCCGTATAGAATCGTGGGCTGGCACTGGTACCCTCGGTTCGTCCATAGGCCGCGGATGAATTGGTGCGTAGCAGCGATGTCCTCTAGCGAGGCTACCTTGCCCGTACCGATAGCCCATACGGGTTCGTATGCAAGCACTAGACGTAGTGCCGTTGTTGCCTCAATCCGTTTAAAGACGGGCTCTAACTGCTCTTGAAGAACTTTCTGGGTGGCGCCAGCCATTCGTTCTTGTTCCGTTTCTCCGATGCAGACGACTGCAGTAATGCCCTCAGCGAGAGCGCTCTCCGTCCTCATGGCGACAGTTTCTGAGGTTTCGCCGAAATAGGTGCGTCGCTCTGAGTGTCCGAGTAACGAAAACGTAATTCCGATATCCTTCAGAAAATCAGGGGAGGTCTCCCCCGTATAGGCGCCACTCTTTGCCCAGTGGACGTTCTGAGCACCGACCGATATCGATGAGCGGCGCAATTCATCGCACACTGCTGAAAGGCTAATTGTAGGAGGGCAGACCCACACGTCCGTACGGGTAAGAGCCGGTATTCGATGTGCAAGGGTAGAGGCGAACTCCCGCGCTTGAGTCGGGCCTAGGTTCATCTTCCAGTTGCCTATGAGTAAATGTCTTTCTGCCATATTTCGTTCTCTAAAGCCGTTACACGTGTGCCCTGGAGTTGTGTTGACGACTCAATAGGCGCGAGACGGCGACGAATCGGTCGCCGTCCCACGCTTTAATCGTGGAGTCGTGTATCGCTAGAGGTTGTGCGAGTTATAGCGACTTCGCAATCATCTCTGTTACATCGCACATACGAGCTGAGAACCCCATCTCGTTGTCGTACCAGGAGACGACTTTTGCCAGGCGCTTTCCGACGACCATCGTAGAGAGGGAGTCGACGATTGATGATCG
>OMII01000162.1 GCA_900299055.1 Pseudomonadota bacterium
CCCTGAGGAAGCAGATGGCGATGAACTCGGTGGGTTTTTAGTGAAGTCGCCTCTCCTGTCTGATGTCGGGGCAGCCTCGGGCTTGGCCTTTGTAGCGAACTTTGCAGAAGTCTCATCTTGCTCCTGAGAGAGGATCTGCTCATCAACCCAGTCGGCGAGCCCTATTTCGTCCATCTCAAATCGTTCCGGATGGACGATGAACTCTCGTCCTTCCCATGTGTCTGGGATGGTTGCATTGAACCAGAACGACCGTCCTTTTACGATTTTACCATTTCCTAGATCGAACCACGCCAACCCCTTCTCTGCCGACATCTCGTGTTTTAGCTCCTCGGCGCTTACCAAGTCCTCCTCGTCCTCTGAATAACTAATTGTTTGGGATTCACCACCGGTGCGGCGCGCTTGAAAATCAAGAGTTCCTTTAAGGATTGAATGGGAGGCGCCTGTTGTAATGCCCGCTCCGACAGACTTCTTTGTGGAAGTTATCTTGCCAAACCACTCGGTCATGTCCGCCGCGGTTCGATTATCTCCGATGCGCATCATCACCTTTAAGTTCACGTTAGCCATGACGCGCTCGTAGAAGGCTTCACTTAGTCCCATCGCCGCGTCCGTTAAGCCACCGGTGGATTGGGCGCCAAAGAGGAGCGCAAAGCGCCCTCTTCTCGCTAACTCGAACAGGTTTGCCCACGTCGGGCCGAACGTCGACGAGCCTTCGTCGATGATCACAAGATGTGGGTCCTCAAGATTATGGATTCGACTCGATGTGATCTCACCGATTGAGACCTCCAAATCCTCTCTGAATACTTTCACCATTCGGGCAGCCGATTCAGCCTCTTCGAGACGTGGTAGCATGAAATAGATAATCTTCCCCCGTAGAATGGCGTCTGTAAGAACCAGGTCGGTCGACTTCGTACAGAATATCTCTCCTGCGGCGCTGCCTGCGATAGCGTGAAGTTCTGAAGCGATACCTCGTAAATTGTCGGTAATGCGCGCTGTGTCGAGGACTCCCTTGACGCTTCGATAACTAGAGGCAAGATGCCCGAGTTCGACCATGGCCTGGCGCGCCCCGATCTTATTGAGCATATTTCGAAGTTGTGGATACGCGAGCTGAAATGCTGAAAGAGCCACCGCTATATCGCGCATGGACCAGGCGAGACCAAAGCTCTCCATAGCCCTTACCATTCGGTAGATCGAGTCAGCTGCCAGCCGGTCGTAATGTTTCGTTGTGCTTTGGTCTGAGGTGGGCGGCAGTCCTGCACGCAGCACCTTTCGCGCTTTCACATCGGCGCGCTGATTCGTCATGACAAAATTGTACGAATGCACCGCTTCGAAGGGGTCTATCACTATTAAATCCTCGATGCGTCCAGTAACGCACGCCATGAGGATTATGTGAGCAAGGGTTGCGGAGTCTCGCTTGGCGTCGATAAATGTACATCCGCTCGCACGTCCACGGGCCATCTGCTGAAATATTAACGATTCGAGCCAGAGTGTTTTTCCAACGCCGGTTTTTGCAAAAACCGCTCCGTGAGTACAGATCTCATCGTCATCGACCCAGAGTGGTGATCCCGATTCCAGCTCGAAGCCGACAAGATACCGATCCAGCATCTTCTTATTCTTAGCGCGCGCTGCCTCAATCGCATTGCCTAGACAATCTCGCTCTGGAGGCATACCGAGCACATCTTTCCCGCCCCGCAAAGAGGATTCACGGGCGCGCTCGAGTTCTAGTGACTGTCTTTTGGCGAACTGAAATGCCCCAGCGCCGACTGCCGCAGCCGGGATGGCACCCAGACTGAAGAGGAGGCCGGGATCTAACGAAGCTAGCATCGGAGAGAACGCAGCCCCAAGGGCGCCCAGGGAGGCAAATGCTCCCTTCGTGAGCATCGAGCGAATCTGCTCTTCGTGCTGCGCACCAAAGTCTGAACGTTTATAATCGCGAGCCATTGCCTAAAACCTCCACTAAGAGACTATCGACGAGGGCTTGAGCATCGAATCCTCAGGGGGTTCATCGATATCCTCAATACCTTGTAGAAGCTTCTCGTAATCATCTTGGGTCTCTGCCATTGTGACCTTTCGTACATAGACGAAGCGGCTCGTCCACTGCCTGCCCCACCGCGGAGTAAGTTTTGAGCCTCGCACCGGCACCATCCCTGGGCGGCCGAGCAGGCCAAGGCTATTTGCTCCCTGGAGCGAATGCTCGGGACGAAATACTGCAAAAATCGTCGAGGTCTCTGGAACCGAGTAGTCACCTACTCGACTCGCGAGCCAGCCATATGACGAAAGAACTATCTTAAGCGCTAGCCAGTCCGATAAATCGTGCGGCGTCATGCCATGAGTCGTCGCTATCTTTGTGAGTTCATCTTGGGGTGGTGCGGCGTGTAGTCGGTCGAATGAGAGTTGTTCAATCGGACCAGACTCGCTGTCTTGAACACGCAAGCGTTGTTCCTGCTGCTTCAAACGAACTTTCTCCAGAAGCTGGCGCATTCTTGCGATCGTCTCGGGCATCACCACCCTTCGCAAAAGTGCGACCACTCGAGGCACCGGCAAGAATAATAGATCTGTCGGGGTGGAATAACTCTCTGCTACGACCTCGGGTGTGATGAGTGCGTCTGAGTCAAAAAACTCCCTGCACCAGGCTTGATGTGATTCTCGAACAATCCCTACCAGTTCAACTTCGTCAGTGACTGCTTGGAGCTCGTAGGGACACGCCAGTAGAACTTCCATCCATTGTCGCATTACCCAGCAGTCGTCAGACATATCTGTCGGCATTCGGACCGGCGCGAAGGCGCTCTTGCGAGCGGCGTATATCAAAGCTCGGCGGATTCTCGCTCGCTGCTCGAAGGTGTAATCTCTGGGATATTCAACCACGGAGTGTAGCACTGCCCTGGCGCTTAAATGAGGTAGATTCGAGCGGCGCACCCACCTGCCACCCTCAAAAGAATGAGCCAACACTTTGCCACTCTCGAGCGCGAGAATTGTCGTGGCGACCTCCGCCGCGTCGAGAGAGGCTAGTTCCGAGCGCATGGCTGGCGATAATACCCTGTGGAGGGATGTGCTTACCGCATCCGCATACTCACGTGAGTTTAGCTGCTGGTCAGGGGACGTGTTAGAAGGTAAATCACTCGTGGTGTCGCCAACATTCCCTTCTCCGTAACGAGCGTGAGTGCGTAGCGCTACGTCAAGTAAATAAGCAGTGTTGCCACCTAGCTTTTCTCCGCAAAAGCTTCGCGCAAGAAGCTCTTCGTCCTCTTGGAGCGCGACGTAGGATGCAGTGTCAGCGTTCTTGGTGAGTATGCGGGTCAAGGCTTCATTGGTAGAAGTAGTAGCTCCGTATCGCGTAAGAACTTTCCAAATCGTTGACGCGTGAGCCTCAGTAACCGAGGAAAGCTGAGGGCAGGCAAATCCACGAATTTGTACATCTGGAGCGCCGTTGCTAGCTAGCTTGTCCAACCCCGCCTTGACGCCAGAGTAGAAAACGCGGCCGTTGCCCATTTGGCCTAGCGCATCGTCTTTCGTGTACGGAGAAATCCCTGTGATTCCAAAAAAGAACGCTACAAGAGTGGCAGCAAGGCACAGGCGCGCCGACGCAAAGATCAGAAAGAGTACGCGTACCGTCCCAGTGTGGAATGCGAGGTAGGTTTTTCCGAGGAGGCCAAGTTCATCAGAGGGAGTGCTTGCCGCGTTTGATGAGATCGCACTTTGCACAACGATTGATGAGAGGCTATCGAAAAGCTCGCTCTCGAGTTTGATTCCATGCAGGGACAGCCACTCTCGATACCCCTCCCATTGTTGCGCTAGATCGTCTGACCAAGGCTGCTGGAGATCGACAAGCTCGTGAGCTATTCGGAGTTGATCTTGATCCTTATTGTCGGAGGGATTGTGGCTGAGGTGCGCCATGAACAGAGCAGCAAAAAGAGAGATGACGATGCCCCACGCAAGTTGCACGATTACTCGAGCTATCCTGCGGCGCTTGGAGATGCGCAGAAGCTTTCCTATCTCTCTGTCGTTGGGACTTGGAAGACCCTCTGTCACGTCAGTACCTTTCTAAATAACCCTTCGGCGTAAAACCACGGTGTCAGTCTAAGGTGACCGAGCATGGCGATCAATACGGCTCGCCCTGCGTGGACGATAGGCAGACTGAGATAAGAAACGTTCGTAGATAGTTGGTTCATACCCTTTGCGTAGGCCTACGGCCTTTCTTAACTGGGCGCTTCCAGTGCCCCTTAGGTTCTTCGGTAGAATGGTGAATTCACAGGAGACTTTAAGCTGCCCACCGTTAAGTTTTTCCGGGGTTGCACCGACTCAATATGGGAGAAGGGATATTTCGCTAGTCATTATAGGGGGTTGCGATGGTCAAAATGGTCTATGTGGCGTTGTTCGGGGCGCTAGTGGTGTCGGCGGGGGTCGATAGTAGCCGCGCCGAATCGGTGACTCTCGGGCAGGCTAGTCAGGAGGAGTCGGCCGAGGCTGTGGCTCACTATGCCCGGTCAAGGGCCCTTCTCATCTCTGCTATCAATGAATTTGATACGGCTCGGAAGATTGCAAAAGCCGACGACCTTCTAGACAGCACTAAATGGCGTAACACCCTGATAGATCGTGCTGAGGACCTTGAACGAGTGCTTGATCCTCAGCCCAAGGCGACCAAGGGAGGAATAAAATTTTCGGCCGATCCGCGGCTTTTACCTGAAGCAAGTAAGTAGCAGGAGATGATTACACATAGAGGCAAAAACCAACTATGGATGACGGACACGTAATCCCATCGCTTAACGAGGACTGGAGCTTTGCAGGTGCAAAACTCATGGAATGGATGGCAGGAATGACCACCGCGTTTTTGTGCAGCAATTTGGTTGAGAAACCGGCGCACTATATGCCGCTGCTCATCATTATCATGATCGGCACGACGTTGGCGTTGGCAACGCTTCGGAAAAAATTTCCCGACGAGGAGCGAGGTGTCATGCACTTGTTCATGACGTGTCTGGGATTCGCACCTCCCGGCATACCCGCCCCCGCCAGAATTCAACCCCGTTGGAGTGGTGGCCGAATCAGTACGCTGTCAGAGACCAGTCTTTATATGCAGCTTGAGTTGGATTACGTGGTTAATAAGCCTCGTGAGGAACAGGGACGCTAACAAAAGGGTGATGCATTGGTATGAGCAAGTTTAAGGGCACAGCCGACTCAATCAAAGCCAAAGTGGCCGACACACAACTCTCGGCGGCGCGTGAGAAGAGCGATACCATTCGACTTTGGGAGAACTACAAAGACCAAGCGCTAATGTGGCGCTCATTAGCTCTCATTCAGATTCCAGCGACGTTGGCGGCTATAATCTTTGCGATAGTTATGTGGTCGACTCGAGAGATCACCCTCTCAGTTCCGTCAAAGCCGATGCCAGGCATCTATGCAGCGCAGGACATTCCTGACAATGAATTTGTGAATGTCGCAACGGACTACATAAATCTCATCGCAACATACCAACCGGGGACAGCGCGTAAGCAATTCGAAGCGGCTGCGGGAATGCTAAAAGAGCCTCTCCTCTCAAAGTTTCGTGAGGAAATGATTAATTCTGAGTTGGGTGCGATCGAAGGGTCTGCGAGAACGCAGGTCTTCTACGTCGATCCGCTGAAAGGCTCGGTTATCCGGCAGGGAAATCAGGTTATCGTAACGATTATCGGTGAGCGTATTAAATACATAGCAGGTCAGGAACTGCCGGCTGTTACAAGTCGCTTTCGGGTTACGATGACAACGATTCCTCGGAATGTAATTAACCCCTACGGAATTGTAATTTCGAGCGTCACCTTTAAATCGAATGTGAAGGGTGAGCAGATGAACGACACGTCTGATATTACGTCGATGGGAGCTGATAGGTAACACAATGGATCGTAGTATGCCAAAGCTTATTATTCGCCTGAGCCTCATAGTCACTACACTGGTAGGAGTTAGTCAGCTCGCGTATGCGCGAGACGTAGAGTATTCGAGTGGTAATGGTGAGATACAGGTATGGGTTAATGTGGGAGAACCCACTGAGATAGTCTTCGAGGGTGGAAAGATCAAAGATGGATTTAAAAACTCTAATGCAGGACTCGCATTGGATAGAAAAGACTCATCCCTCGTCATCTTCGGAAAAGATAATATGAACGAAAATGGAGAGGCGCTCTTAGTTCGCCTCGAGGATGGTCGTTCCTATCCAATGAGAGTTCGGAAGGCGACGCCCGAGAATCCGCGTGATGCCCAGGTGATAGTGGGCGATGGCAAGAAGGCAGTCGGCGGAGAAGAGGAGGTCCCTCTCCCGTACAAGGAGCGTAGCTATGAATATGCGCCACCGAGTAAGGTTTCGGGATTAATGAGAGAGATGGCATTGGTAGCGGAGTTTGGTAAGGGCCAAATCCCTGGTTACCAAGTAAGTGAGAAGTTCAAGGGGCAGACAGTTGTTAGTGACGGTGCCCTGCTGGCCAAGATAGACCGAATATTCATCGGCTCGAACCTGTGGGGATACGTCCTCGATACGACGAATCTCTTGGATCAATCTCAGAAGCTTAACCCTGCGAGTTTTCGAATCGATGGCACGCGGGCGATCTCGGCGTCAAACTGGGAGCTCGCTGCGCGTCCTTTAAACGTCGAGCAGCAGGTGGCTGGGAAGCACAATGCAAAGGTGTATATCGTTACGCGTGCACGGTAGGTAGTTATGGCACAGGCTTTTAAAGATCTCGCCCTTCGACTGAAAAGCGACCGCAAGTCACAGGTGATTGCAGTTGTTGTGGTCGGCTGTCTGGCGTTTGTCATGCTTAACGAGGGAGCGGCGCCGAGGCGGCGTGTCGCGGCAAAACCAGCTGTACAGGTCGGCACTAATGATCCCGATGAGCGGTGGAAAGACCTCGTCGAGCGCTTCAATAAGCAACTGAACGACCTTACTCACACAACGAACGCTTTGCAGGAGGAAGTTGGCAATCAAAAGAAAGCGATGCAGCAGTATGAAGCGACTACAGCTGAGATCTTCAAAAAGATTTTAGAGCGTATCTCTGAATTGCAGTCTCAGCCGACCTCAACTTCTGCGGCACCGAGTGGCCCAGTTACCCTGAACGATACGAGTGACCCAGATATTATCGCCGCAGAGCCCTCTGAGTTGGATAATTTTGGTGGTGACCAGCAGGTAATAGCCCAGCCCCCTGCCCCACCAAAGCAGCCGAGACTGGCAGCTCTCATGCCCGGCGACTCTGTTAGAATTAAGATGTTAGCGGGAGTTAATGCGCCGACCGATGGTACTCCATACCCCGTGGTCTTGAAGCTTATCGGAGATGTAACAGGGCCTGATGGCAACAGCATCCCGTTAGGTGAGGCTCGACTTATTGCTGCAGCGCAGGGGTCTCTCACCGATTCTCGCGTGCTCCTCCGACTGACGAGATTAAGTATCCGATTGCCTAATGGACGCCGAAAGGAGTTCGCCGTGGACGGATGGGTAGTTGGTGAAGATGGGATCCGCGGTATGGAGGGAGTGTTAATCGACCCAATCGGTAAGGCGATCGCAGGTGCGGGAATGGCTGGTGGTTTGGCCGGGCTTGGAAACGGTATAGCGATGGCGAGTCGCAATACCCTTACCTACTCATCAGGCGCGCAGAACTCGACGATTGATACCAGCAAGCTTCCGGAATACGCCGGTGGTATAGCGATGGCATCAGCCGCAACTGAATGGCAACAGATAATAAAGGATCGACTTTCACAGCTAGTGCCGGTTGTGCAGGTTCTCTCCGGTCGAGAAGCTACAGCAGTATTCTCGCAATCACTAGCGATCCCCGATCTCTTGGAACAGGTGGACGAGGATCCGTCGGTAGTATTTGCATCGCTGGATTAGGTCTTTACAGGAGCGAGTTATGGTCTACGGTTTTCGATTTATACTAGCGGCACTGGTTCTCGGGCTCACAGGATGTTCCTCGGTCAGCCAGATATTTAACCCGTTCTACGAGACACCCTCAGAGGTTGCTTATTTCGGTGAGAAGAACGATGCGGCACTCAATAATGAGGCTGGATCGGGAAAAGCAGGAAAGGCGCGAGAGGCCTTGGAGGCCATGGCGTCGTATCAGCGCGCACTCTCACCGCAGCCCAACAATCCGGTCATGAACCCCGCGGTGGTTCGTCTCATGTGGATTCCCGACCACCTTAATAGCCATGGGGATCTTGTGCCGGCCCATTACTACTACCTTAAGGTGAAGAAGGATTCATGGGCGGTAACGGACGCTTTCGAATTAGAGTCACAGCTGGGAGCTAGTACCGGTAACGCCTCATCGATTGGCTACGTCAGTCCGGAGGATTTGAGGTAATGAGACGACTCTGTAGCCTACTTACGGCTCTCTCTATAGGCCTCGCAGGATGTGCGGGAGTGAAAGAGTACGAGCCTAACGAGAAGGGAAAGCGAACGCTGTTTATGCCAGTCGTTCGTTCTGCTGCCCCTGAGCCGGTGTATGCGCGGACACGTTGGGTTCGGCCCCCAGATAACTTACCGATGAGAGACAGGCCAGGGGCGGAAGAAGCGCCTGCGCTACAAACAGCACCACGGCTTAGATCGGTGTTTCATTTGAGCTTGAAGAACAGCACTCTTGAGGAAACGGCTCGAGTTCTCGCAGCGACGTCCCGATATTCTAGCTACACGGCTCCCTCGATTGCTGCGGAAAAAATCTCCGTGGACAACCTGGGGACGATAGACGAGCTAGCACGGATAGTAGAGAGCAAGGCCCATATTCAGGTTGTCGTAGACCATCAGAATAAGGAGGTACGCTTCTTGGCCGGGCATACAGAGCCGCCAAGGCTTTTTGACGAGTAGGGTTCATGAGCATCAACAGGTTAACACGCCAAAGGTTGTTTCAAGATGAGGAGCTGTTTAACAAACTCCTCCCGTTTGCGCGCTACGACGTCGAGCACGAGATCTTCGTTCATACCGACGCCTCCCTATGGTCGCTGTGGGAGCTTCAGCCCAAGTGGATCACAAAAGTTTCAGACACAGAGGCGTTCCAGCTCTGTGAACGCGTTCAGGAAATGCTTGATTCTCTGGAGCACACATTCTCAGCTCAGTTTTGTTGGATTACGACGTTTGACGTTGAGGACCTGCTCAGAGATTGCATCAATCGGTATCCGATCTCCGGACCGGCGGGTTGGATGGCCAAGCGATGGGTGCGTTCCATGCGTATGGCCAGCCAATCGCGACAGCTCCATCGAAGACCGCGAAAGCTACGCCTGTATGCCTGTTTTCGCTACGACCCACCGTGGCAAGGACGAGGGTTTGCTCAGCAGCTAGCTCGCACGATGAAGCTGTTTCTGTACGGTAGTGTTGGACACGGGGCCGACCAGCGTAATGCCGAGTATGTCGGATTTGCCAATAAGTTTAAGGGCGTCATCGATGGAACGGCCGCCAAGTTAGCTGATATGGGCTTTGTGCCGCGCCGTATGGATGGGCAAGCGCTTATCAATACACTCTACCCCATTTTAAATCGTCGCAGCGTAAAGCCAGGAAAATATCGGCGTGGTCGCGGAACCGCGATACCGGTCCCGGAGTACGATCCGGACGATCTGCTCGCTAACCAGCTCTCTGAGACCGGGATCGATCATCCGCGGGATGGAGTTATTAAGAAAGATGGTCGAGTTTTTCGCTCAGTCTCAATGGTCAAGCCACCAAAGACCTGTATGCCCCTGATGATCGCTCCGCTTCAGTCGGCGCCCTACGAGAATATTCTCAGTGTAACGTTCTCCAAAGATCCCAAGGAGATTCAACTTGAACGTCTCGATCGTCTCGATGGTACGCTTGGAATGCGCGAACGGGGATGGGCCGGAAGATCAAACCAAAAAGTCATTCATCAAATAGGTGCAATCCGTCAGGCGCGGCAGGAGCTCTATAACGCGCGCGAACAGATAGTTCGCGTAGGAGTTCATCAGACATTCATCTGCCAGACGGAAGATGAAGCGATTCGTGCTACCTCGGAGGCAGTTGCCTCGTTTCCACAGCTCAACGGAGCTCGTGGTATGGTGCACGAAATCTCAGACATGGCTGTGCTCATAAACTCCCTCCCAGGAGCCTATGACCCAACAACGGATGGCGCCGGCTGGACGACGGTAGTGCAGTCTTCACGAGCAGTGCGAATGTTTCCGCTGTGGGGCAACTGGCGCGGCAGTACAGGAAGTCAAATACTCTTACCTAGTCTATGGAATCGAGAGCTTGTGGGTTTTGACCTTTACGACTCCAATATCGCCCCGAACGTTCTGATAAGCGGAGTGTCTGGAGCCGGAAAGAGCTACTTAATGTGCTATCTCATCGCATCGCTCAATAGAGGGCACTATGCGACCCTGTCTGATGGGCGCGTTGTGGAGCGAAATCCGATAACGTTCATCTTTGATAAAGGTATGACGGGCCAGCCGTGCGGTTTTGAGAAGATCGCACGCTTGTTCGGTGGGCGCGTCTATGAAGCTACGCCCTCTCGTGCACCGGCCATGAATTTCCTCGCACGACTAGGTGAGCTCACCCCCGACTCCCGAAGCGATGATTACAAAGATCTGTTGGATATGTGCGCAGATGTCGTTTGTGACATGGCTACGGATGGCTCTAACATCCCCGATCGTCTTGAACGAGGAAGCGTTGCCGAGTCGCTAGCGGAAGCGCATCGAATTTATCGAAGCGGTCCGATGCGGCGGGAGTTCATCCTTAGTGATGTGGTGTCTGTTCTTCGAGCCCCAAGACGCGTTGACGAGACCGAAGATGGTGCTCGACGACGGCAAAGGATCGCACTCCTAATAGCTGATTACTATGGCGAGGGAACCTATGCGCGTTTCTTCGACCGTCCGGGCTCGCTAAAACTTAAAGAGCGGTTCATTGTGTTTGACCTCAAAGCACTTAGTCGAAACCCCGATCTGCAGCGCGTGTTTCTCAAAATCGCGATGGTATGGGCGGATACGGTGATGAACGACCCACGTGAACCTGTCTCTTATACACATCTGACGCTGCCGACGATACTCCTTGTGTAGATC